>NZ_CP096662.1 GCF_023238205.1 Halorussus limi | reverse complement strand
GGCCAGCCCATCCTCAACAAGTTCGTTCATCAGGATGCGCTCAATCCATTCATTTTTCTCGTTCTGTTCGTTTTGCTCGTTGAATTCGTTATAGTCGTTCCGCGTGTTTTCAGCGGGGATCTGGACTACCTTCGAAACAAGTGGGGAGGTCGTGCTTTACGGCTAGTCGAGTAAGACTTTTAACTGTTACCGGATTATTGGTAACCACCAGATGTATGAGGTGCTCGACGACACGGCGGCACAGACTATCCTCGCCATCGAGAGTGGTGACTCCATCCGCCGTGTCGCCCAACACCTCCACACGCCCTACGAGACAGTGAGACAGGCCGTCAATCGGCTGGAAGACGCAGGCTACGTTTCCTATGACGAGGGCCTCACTGTAGTCGACGAGCGCGTACGCGACGCAGCGCTCGAGCTCGTCGCTGCCAGCGCCGGCGTCAGTCCACCCTCCATCGAGGAAACGTACGTCATCCCTCAGTTCAGTGACTGGCCGTTCGCGTTCACGCGGATCGACGCCGTCTACGTGTGGACTCAGGGCGGCTACCAGGTCGGTCGCGAGCCCGACGACTATCCACTGTTCCTCGCTGTTCGTGAGCAGGACGTCGACGCCTGGGAGACATTTTTCGAGTGGTTCGACCTCCCGACCGCATTCGAACGACAGCCCCGAGACGAGTTGGGCGGACCGCTGCAGATCGTCCTCGAGCCACGCGCGTCACTCGATATCGAGCACGTCGAAGGGTACCCGGTAATCCCGAGAGCAGAGACAATCGGGTATATGCGCGAGAACTACGCCCAGTTCCAGTCGGGGCTGGCGATGCTCGACCGGATGTACGAGGACATCGACCTCGGCGTCACGTATCGAGAGACCGAACGGGCACAGCCATGAGCTTCAACAACCGAAGTGACGCGCTCATCGAACTGCTCGAGGAGCTCACCCAAGAGGGCCATGAGTACGTCCTTGTTGGCGGTTACGCTGTCTCAGCGTTCAATGCTCGCTTCTCCACGGACCTCGATATCGTCGTCGCGCCGGACTCCAAAGCTGACTTCGTCGAGTTCCTCGAACAGCGGGGATTCGAGAAAACGGACAGCCACGCCAAAGAATGGTTCTACGACACCGAAGTAATCGAGTACGAAAAGCGGCTCACGCCGCAACAGCCGATCGGCTTCGATCTCCTGGTGAACGGACTCGGGTGTCGCCAGACGGAGGCACAGTGGTCGTTCGACTACCTGTACGACCACAGCCACCAACAGGAGGTGAGCGGAGGTACAGTGACGACCACAGCCAGAGTCATCGATGGGGCAGTCCTCGTCGCGGCAAAGCTCCATAGCGGCCGTGAAACAGACCTCCGGGATGTCCTGGCAGTAGCAGAAGAAATCGATCTCGACACTGTCACGCCTCACCTTCGGCGAGGGGACGACGATGCGCTACGGGAGCAGCTTGAGCGTGGACTGGAGATCATAGAGAGCGATGAACTCAAGCACGGGTATCGGAGTGACTTCGGGGCCTCAGCAGTCTCAGAAGAAACGGTCACCGCTCTCCAAGAGTATCTGTCTGTACAGATTAACCACCTGAGCTGAAGCGGTCGGGACCCCCTTGATCGGAAATGAAGATAGGGTCCTTCAGCGGTGTTTACAGTCAGTCAAAAAATTGGAGGGGCGGTGTCAGTCGACCGTCGCTAACACACGGACATCCGTAGCTGAGTGTCGTTCCCGTTCAGTACGAGCACCATGCTCGCGGAGGAACTCATCAATACGGTCGGCAAGGGACTCCGCGTCCTCTCTATCAACGTGGACGATCAGCGTCGGATGTTCCTCGTCGCTGTTCTCAATCACGAGCGAGACATCCTTGAATTCGTCCGGCTGTCTATACGCCTCAAACTCATCGGCGACCTGGTTGGCCAGGTCGTCGAGTACCTCAATCGGTTCCTTTGTCATAGATTGTATTTCGGCTTTGGAAGGTTGTGCCATCGCGAGCGCGTGAAGAAAACGTGACGTGACTTTCAGAACCACCTCCATCAGACAAACGCGAACGGAGCCTTCTCACACCGCTGGTTTACCGAGAAGAAGACCGATCCACAGAAGGGACAATGGGTTAGAGTGCTCGCGGATCGCTATCGACGATGCTCGCAAACGCGACGTTCTCCTGAACTTGTTCGATTTCGACTGTTGGCTCGTCGCCGGGTTGAGCGCCGGGAACGATCACGACGTAACCCCGTTCGACTTTCGCAATACCGTCTCCCTGATCACCGACGGTTTCGATTGTCACGTCGCGCACTTCTCCCTCATCAACAGGAGGACCAGATGAATCATGGCTCGTGCTCCCCTGAGAGGCGGGATGCCGTGGGCCCTGTGGAGATGTTGATTCAGCTTCGGAGGATGAATCAAGAAGAGCGATGCGGTACGTTTCATCAACAGTCAGCGCCCCATGCTTGATCTCACTCGGAGGAATCTCGATGACGAATGTGCCATCCTCCTCCTTAATTTTCGCAGTGAAAAGCGAACACAGGGAGTCTGAGATTTCTACCATAGCTGGGTTTTGATACTGGATACAATTAATCGGTCTCTTTGAGAAGGAGCGAACTAGATCAGCTGTCCTCAGTTGGTTCTTCCCAAGGAATGTCTCGCTTATGGACTACAGCGAGCTTCGAGTCGTCATCATCTTCTATTGCACTGAGACCACGCTGGACAAGAGTGTGAACCTGTCCAGCAGACTCCGGGAACGAAAATTGGTCATCCTCCGCGTCAGCACGGAGTTCCAGATAATGGAGGTACAACCTGAACCTCGTATCTGCTCCGATAGGCCACCAAATCGTCCCTATCTGCTCATCTACCTGATTGTCCCAATGCTCTATGAGTTCACGGATATCGTCGACGAGCTCCTCCCCGGAGGTGCGAAGGCGGAGGGAGTATTCCCGATCCCGCTCCATATCTTCGATTATATCCTGAAGGAAAGGCTCAGCCTCCAAGGCGGTAGGTGAGGTCTGATCCGCTTCTAGAAGGTGTTCTAACGCCCGAATTTCTTCACGCCGAGCGGCTACAGCGTATGCGACATTGTACTTGTCCTCGGGGAAGATTTCGTGCTGACTCGGTTGCTGTGCCTGAGGATCAGTATCCCCGGTGGATGAGCTAAATAAGGTCTCAAAGAGTCCCATACGCTTCGTCCGGACGGCACCCATAAGTACTTCCTGTCAGAGTGGACCTCAGCTCCGGCGACAGTGTACCTTCTAACCAGTCGTTGCGTAATCAGAAGATTTCGTGTGAATCCTGACCGACTTGGGAACGAGTATGAAACTCATCCAAAATATAGAGGATTGTAACATCAAATAATGACGTCAGTTGTTGCTGATATCGGACGATGTCTTTCTTATCTCCGGTCACAACACGGTGAAGCACATCGCGTTCTGCAAGCCCTATTGCGTCAAGAAGCCACTGAGAGTCTACAGGAGGAATCCGGGACTCTTGAATTCCGATGTGCTCCTTGACTAGACCGCGAGCGCGCTCCTGATCGTCATAAGTTGACGACATGACGTGGACAGCATCCATTAGTGCGTCTTTCCGCTCCTTTGCGTCGTGGAGAACACGATCTCGAAGATCTTCGACACACCGTTTTGCATTCCGTGGGGTGATTTCACGCGAGGAGAAGTAGTTCTGGAAGTGCCGAACAAAGTGTGGCTTGGCCTGACTTCGAACCTCAATATTATCGAAGAAAATCTCTAAGATACTCTCAAAGGAAAGCCCATCGTAGCGCTGTAAATCGATTTCTCGATTGTACATTGGGATATTATCCTCGACATTCTCTTGAAAGTCTTCAAGAACGGTCCCGAACACGCCATCGGTATCGTCAGGGTCAACTTGTAGCTGATCGGGGTCGGACACAACTCGAGGCGCTCCTTGTGGACGGCTGCAATACTCGTAGATTACAAACTCACTCGTGAAGAGCGTGTTATGACCGTCTAGGATACGCTCTGCTTCTACGGCCCACCGGTCGTGAGAAAACGTGAGTCCAATGAGGACGTTAGTGTCTACGAAGTATCGAGTCATTGGCCCGGATGGAGATCTTCGTGCGCAATTCCCCGGCGTTCAAGAATCGGAGCAACAAGTTCGTCAGCTGCACTCCGTTCAGATTCGAGTTCAGTCGCTAATCCAGAAAATTTCGCATCAAGGTCTTCCTCTTCGAATTCGTTAAGTTTCTGGATCGCAGAACTCCGAGCCTCCTCAAACGAGGATACCGAGGTTCCCACGGACCTCTTCCGGAGACATTCCCTGGGCATGCCGTTGAGCAAGCTCGAGTGCAAAGATACGCCAGAACGTTACATTCACCGTCATCAATCTGGAGGGATCAGGAGAATGCGAATGGAGTTCTCGAGTGACCGCGTTATACCACTTGATTAGTGGTCGATCGTACTCCGGAAATCGGTCGTTTGGAAATGATTCAAAAGTGTCGTGGACGGAGCTGAGTACCGATTCTCTGCTTGGGTCAACCTCAAAGAAATCGTGGTACTCCGTATGTAACGTTCGTATTTTCTTATCTAACTCCCGAAAATCCCGCTGGACCTGATACGGCGCATCATCATACATTCTGTCTGTGAGCCATTCTAACCCATGTTCGTAATATTCAGAGAGAGCGTCTGAGACAACAGAACGCAGGCGATCTTCAAGTTCGGGCTCATTAATACTGGCTGAGGGGACAGTCGAGGGCGTGGCTGGAGAGACGGTACCAAAGAGATACCAATAATACGGGATCGAGATATCCAGATTTCGCTCGGCAGATTTGACGTCAATACGATAGAGGAGCTTGTGAAGCGACTTTTTCGGTAACGCATCCGCGGTCCCACGTTCACGATTGAGGAGACGCAGAGTCGTTCCCAAGTCCTCGCGGTTCATTATCTCCATTATATACCGCTCGTTTTATAGAAGTACCGTCGGATCCCAGTAGACTATCCAACGACTGAGGGAAAAGTAATTCACACGAGACTTCCTTGTAACGAGATACAACGTGCCCATCTACAATCTATATAAAGAGCGGGAAGGGACGGCGAGACGCGGGGAGGACTATAAGGAAGTCGTCATCGAGTACATGGAAGGGCTGAATTACATGGTCGAACGGGATTCAGCCTTCCACTCTACGCTTGACGATATTCAGTTTGTGAACAAAGCTACGGGCGATAAAGTGGTAGCCGAGGCAAAAGCGTATTCCACAGGCCTCAGCCCGAACGATTTTAGAGACGAATTGGCCCGGTATTTCCTCGAATATATCAAACAACCCCAACCCCATCGGTTTGATTTCTATATTTTTACGGAGACACTTTCTAATGACCAGCTTTGGAAAGCCCTGTTCGATCGTGATGTCACCGATAATCAGAAACTGGTCGACTTCTACGAAAAACTCAAAGACAGCGTCAACGATGAGGTCGTAGATCGGCTAGATGATACTGATGTAGATGAGTTCCGAGATTTTGCTATCGATACCCATGTTTTCGTAGGTACATACGATGACCTCCGTCAACAAGCTCATCAACTCGAGAAAACAGAACGGTTCCAGTACGAACCATATCTTCATTCGTATGAACCGGTTTCTGAGGAAACAGAATATGCGACGAATCTGTTTCAGGTAACCCGCTACCCGGAGACACTGTACATCATAGAGACGACAGAGGAAGCCGAATCTACTCGCGTCTATAATTACAACAACGAAGCGTTCCCCATCAAGCTTCACGAGCGGAAATTATATTCACTCGTTCATCCGGACCATCTTCCGGGGTCTACTCGTCATTACATACACGAGGACCGTTTCGAAACACGAGAGTTCGAGGAGTTCCTCCGAACGCGGGCTCAAGAAGAGGAGCGTGAAAACATCGTAAGGTCCCTTCTCAGAGGGATTTTCACTCTCGTTGCAAGAGATAACGATTGTCTCATCGACCGTGAGAAGGGAACAACCGTATACCCGGAACTAGACCGCAGACAGCACGGTACCGAACGAAAACTAGGTCGATCATGGGTTGCAAAGGAGTTAGACTCCTACCCCGATGTCATCCACCGCGGTGTCAAAGTACGAGTACGGCGCTATGCGGGAGAATACTACTACGTTCTGCTACCCACACAGGTTTTCACTTCAGATGGTCGTCGACCTGTAACAGGCGAGCGTAAATCACGGCTCCAAAACGACTTCTCGCCAAATCGTTTCCACGCCCAGAATAGTAAGTACGACCGCCAGCTGCGTGTCTGGGAAGAGTTGCTGATGTCGGATCAGACCCAGCTTGACCGGTTTATGGGTGAAAAGATACCCGTCGTAAAGGAACTCGAAGTAACCAGAGTTGACTCGCTGTCCCTCAATGTCCGCCCGCCCAGAGACGGAGACGAACGTGATGAGCTCATCGAGTCAGCTTCTGATCTCGAAAACACAGGTGGAATTGAACAATGACGCCCCAAGATACCCCGTTCACGCTTCGTCACCTCGAGGAGCCAGAGATTCAGTTTGAAGGAGGTACTGAAACCTCTCCCAAACGAGGCCTTATCAGATATGGTCCACGGCTCTATGAGGAAGGACACCATACAATCAAACTCGGGATTATCGGCGATCGAGATTCGATCCGCCGGTTGACCGAACTACTTCATGATATGGAGGTCGGGATCCATCCAGGAACAAGTGATAATCCGTGGCAGGTTCCCTATCCCGGGCTAGGTAAGAGTTCCCCGCTCAATCTCTCTATTAATGCAAAAAAGGGCTGGAGACGCCAAATTCGTCGACGAGACATCCAATCTGTTACGAGTAAATCGACCCCCAGAGATCGGATGGAGCGATTCCTGAAGCTAGTGCGGAAAGACATCGAGATAATCGAACGGGATTCCGTTCAGCCGAACGCAATCATCGTCTGTATTCCGCAAGAAGTGATGGACGCGTGTACTCCTGAGAACCAGGACCATGCGCGAATCCAGTCGGAAGGTTCTGACCTGCGAAATCGAATCAAGCTGATTGGGATGGAGGCTCGAATCCCCACACAGCTGATTAAGCCATCCACACTTGCGATCCGTACTGGCCGACAGCGAGCATCTCGGGCCTGGAATCTCACAGTTGGACTTCTATACAAGTCTCAACGAGGGCATCCCTGGAAAACTCGGCAGATCGAAGATGGGCACTGCTACGCAGGGCTCTCGTTCTACAGAGAGCGAGACGAAGGAGATGATGTGATTCGAGCTGCTCTTGCTCACGTCTTTCACGGACGGGACCATATTATCCTTCAGAGCGATCCACTCCCGGATATCACCGAGGACGAGAATGGATCTCCCCACCTCTCATATGAGGCGGCTAGACAGGTAGGTGAGCAGATTCTGGAATACTACGAAGCTCAGAAAGGGACACGTCCCAGCCGGTTCGTCCTTCATAAGCCATCTGTCTTCTGGGAAGAAGAACGTGAAGGGTTGCTTGATGCCACAGACGGTGTTCGCGATTTAGATCTAGTCTGGGTTCGTAGGCGGCCAAAGGTCAGATTGTTCCCACCTACGGATTATCCCGCCATGCGGGGAACCCTCCTGAGCGTCCCTGATGACGACGTCCACTATCTCTACACATCCGGATATGTCCCGGAAGAGACGACCTATCAGGGGAGTGGAGTACCATCGCCGATTGAGATCCGACCTGACGAGATTTGTGAGACACCCTCGTTAGAGATCTGTAAGGAAATTCTCTTTTTCACAAAACTCGACTGGAATACATCGGACTACGCAATTCGGATGCCAGCAACCGTGAGTGTTGCAAAGCGTGTCGGTACAATCCTCTCTGAAGTAGATACTGAGTCCATTTCAGAGGTTCGGCCACAGTATTTCTACTATATGTGAATCGGTGAGTGAGAGACTTATTCGTCTGAATCAGAGATCGGATCTAGCTGATAACCAGCGGACCGCAGAAATTTGCGGATATGCTCAACTTCCTGCTTCTCCACAGGGGAACTCGTCCCGAGTAGTTCTTCAATTACCTGCTCTCCATCCTCACAGAGAGTAATTGATTCATTGAAGGGGGTGTTCTCAAGTGGATCTCGTCGCTCATCAATCACGATCGGCTGCCACCCGCCCTGGTACTGGTATCGGTAGAGGGTGATAGTGCGGACGGTGTCTTCGTCGACGAAGAAGCTCGTTTGTTCGCGTTTGCTGGCGACCGCGATCTTCCCGCTGTCGAGATCCGCAGCAAAGTCCTCGAAATTGTGGAACTCAGCAGGAACCGGCCCATCGACGACGTGAGTGATAACTCCCGGCCAAGTAAACCCATAGACACGCTCGAAGAAGCTGACACCATTGTCGTTGGGAGAATCAAACACGAGGAGAAGATCGCCCTGCTGGAGTTCTGTACCGTCTACGCTGATATGCGATGAATATGGATAAGCGTCGCCGTCGTCGAGGACTTCGATATCGGGCTTCGGCATATTGTCCGAGTCTGATCGGAGCTACAAAGAGATGGCTAATAGTTGGCGGATTGGATGTCAGATTGGCCAGAGGGGCATATCATAGTCGAACTCCAGACCTGTTACACTAAACTCCTCTTTAAAATACCAAATGACTAAGTCAACTGTCTGTATACACCCTGATAACCTACTATGCAGGAAACTCAGGGAAGTGGACATTTCGTGATACAATTATGCCGATGATACGGGTACAGGACTGGACGAAAGAACAGCTAGAGGAGATCAAGGACGAGGAAGACCACACGTCCCTCGATTCAGTAATCAAGACGCTCCTCAAAGAACGCGCCAACGAAACTACCTCTACAAACGAATGAGCGATACGCCCACAACCACCGGCACGACGAATCGACCGCCGAGTATTTTCGACTCTTGCGAACCTCGCCAGGACGTTCTCACCGGCGAACTCGCCGAGGACCAATTCGCGGCTAGCCTCGCGGACGTCGCCCACAGCGACGACGCTCCTAATGTCTACGCTGACCCTCGACTCTTCTTCGAGAAAACCTACCCCACTAGCGGTCTTCAGGAGCTTCTCACTCGTCTCGCAACCCGTTTCGTCGGCGCACATAACGACGACTACACCGGTACGAACGGCATTCTCCGACTCGACACGAGCTTCGGTGGCGGGAAAACCCACAACCAGATCGCCGCGTATCACCTCGCAGAATCGCCGAGTGCTGTCCCCGATCTGTCTGACTTCATCCTCGACCAAGACATCGCCGATGAGTATACTGACGCCGCTGCACTTGGTCTCGACGTCAACTCAGCCGTCTTCGTGGGCACACACGTCGACGCCGAGGACGCTCGCTCGAACTACGACGACCCTGACGCCCCCGCGACGAAGACGATGTGGGGCGAAATGGCCTACCAGCTGTTCGGGCGGGAAGGCTACGAGTTCCTGCGCGAAAACGACGAGAACCGAACGCCTCCAGGAACGACCAAACTCGAGCGGCTCTTCGAGCGGAACGATAATCCATCGCTCATCCTCATCGACGAGATCGCCGCATATCTCGAGCAAGCTGCCGCTGTCGAAATCGGAGATTCGACGCTCGCGAAGCAGACGAATACCTTCCTGATGTCGCTGCTGTCCGCGACGCAGAACAACGACAAGGTCACTGTTGTCCTCAGTATCGCGGACACCGCCTTCGCCGACCAAGCCGAAGACGTCCGTGGTCTCGTCTCCGAGACCATCTCTGAGTTCAACAGTATCAGCGACCGTGTCGAGGGCTCCATTACGCCGACGGAGGACAACGAAATTGCCGCTGTCCTGCGACACCGCTTGTTCGAGAGCGTCGCGGAAGATGGGCGCGATGCAACTGTTGATGCCTACATGTCCCTCTACACGGGTGATCGTGACTCCTTCCCCGACAGTGCGACGAACCCGGAACACCGAGACCGCCTCGAAGACAGCTACCCGATTCATCCGACGGTCATCGATACACTCACAGAGGAACTGGACTCCCTCCCGTCGTTCCAGCGCACTCGTGGTGCGCTCAAGCTCCTCTCCCGCGCAGTCTACCGCCTCTGGCAGCACCAGAGCGACTACCAAGAACGCCACTTCGTTCGTCTGTTCGATATGCATCCCTCCGATGGGGACGTTCGTTCGACGCTTCTCCGGCTGTTCTCGTCGGTCGACATGGACTTCGAGGCCGCGATCAAAGCCGACATCTTCTCGGAAGATGGCACGGCGAACGCAGAGGAAGAGGACCGGAATTGGGTCAAGAACGGACACCCCCCACTCGGAACACATCTGACGACGGCAATCCTCTGGAAAAGCATCGTGAAGGGCGCCGACGGGCGCGGCACTACACGCCGGCCTCTTCGACACGCGATCGCCAACACCGAAGTCGAGCTAGCGCACTACGACGACGCGCTCAATAACCTCCTTGGAGAGGGACGTCGGTCTGCGTGTTTCTACCTGCACGGAGACAACGGTGAGAAGATCCAGTTCAAGTCAGAGCCGAACCTCACGAAACTCATCGATTCCGTCGTCGAGCAACTGCAAGACGGGCTCGCCCGTCGGCATCTCGAGGAAGCCCTCGACGAGGCGCTCGGTCAGGGTAGTCTGAATGTAATTGTCGGGCCGGAAGAGCCACACGAAATCCCGGATACGGCCGACGAAGCGCATCTGTGCGTGATGGACTTCGATACGGTCACCATCACGGACTACGAGACCGTCCCCGAGGCAATCCAAACGCTGTTCAAGAATACAGCATCGTCGAGTGGCGGGCAGAAGACGCCACGGGTGTTCAAGAACAACGTCGTCTTCCTCGCCGCGAGCGCGAACGACGTGTCCGACGCAAAGCGGACCGCAGAGCGCGTCGCTGCCATCAAACACATCCAGAATAACCTCGGCGACCAGTACGAGCTCAACACCGAACAGCAGGACAAGCTCGGTGAACGCCTCGATAGCGCGAAGGGCACGCTCGATCAGGACATCAAAAAGGCGTATACGCATCTCTACTTCCCGACTGGAGATGGCCTGGCTCATCGGAACGTCACCACCGACAGCACCATCCATCAGAGTGTCATCGAGAAGCTCGATGAAGCAGGCGCGATCATCCCCGAAGGAGAGGACGCCTACGGTGTTGACTGGTTCGAGGCGACGATCTGGAACGTCGGCTCGGCCTCGATGACAACGAGAGCAATCGAAGAACAGTTCGGGAAACGCCAGGATGCTGAGATTCTCCTGTCACCTATCCCACTGCGAAAGACGATCGCCCAGCTCGTCCGTGAAGACGGGTACGCCTACTGGGACGAGGAGCAGAAGACCGGGTACTACACGCCCGAGACGACCCTCACGGCAACCGATCACGAGCTCGACGACGCGAAGAATCTGCACGCGGGGCTCAGCTATCAGGACGTGAAGCTCTCGCAGTCGCACACACTCTACACCTCGCTCGATGAGCTGGTCGACGACGTCGGGAGTGAAATCGACTGGGAGGAACCCGACGAAGACGAAGAGCAAGAGGACGAGACTACTGACGATGATGAGGAGACTGGCGGCAGTAGTGGCGGCGGTTCAGGTGGCGATGACGACCCTGAGCCGTTCAGTAAACTCATCGAAGTTCGCACCTCTGAGCCCGCACACGTCTCTCGGGCCCTGCAGGAAATGCGGGCTGACATCGCGGATGAGCTTACCAGCGCTCGCGAGGAATACGACGGACACCCTGACGAACTGACGCCCATCGTCGAAGGCGTCTGGATCCATCTGGACGGGGCTGATGCGTGGAAGGGCGCGTGGTTCACTGCGAACAAACTCAGCAACGATGAGGATTTCGCAGAGGACACGACGATGGACTTCGATTATGAGGCCAACGACGGAGCCGACTCGAAATCGGAGTTCGAAGTCGATTTCAATGGACGCCCAGAGGTCTTCGCAAGCCACCTCCGATTCAACATGGAGCCGGAAGATCTCGCGAATCCGGATGGCGGTCGTACCGCTGAAGCCGAGTTCGCGATTGAGTTCGACGAGGGCGATGATCGCCTCTATGGCGATACGTTCGACGCCCTGGACGAACTCCTCGCTGTCGACAACGCGTTCACCGTCACGATGCACACGCAAATCCGTCTGATCGAATCCAGCGAGGTGACCCAAGTATGAGTCAGGGGATCGCCGAGGGGAATTCGTTCGCCTTCACTACCGGCGCGTACGGGAATCGACCGACGTTCGTGTTGACGCGCGATCGGGTCGACGACCAGCACGAAATCACGCTCTACGAGCTGGCGCCCCGCGATATCGCGACGGCCCGACGAGAACGGTTTGAGAGAGCCCAAAAAGCAGTAAGCGTCTCAGTACGCGAACTGGAGGAGGCCATTATCGGCGACCGTTCCCCGTCCGAACTCCCCGGGGCAGATGACGCGGCGTACGATTGGGATGACTGGTGTGCGATTCATATCGCGACGTTACGCGGCGGGGCGTTCAACGAGGTGAGTTTCCTCATCGAATCCACCTTCCGGGAGCTGAGTCTTGATCCCGAGACCGTCTGTACAGGAGACCCAGCAAGCGTGAGTCTTCCCGAAGCGGCCGGTGTTCGGCTCTCGATCGCGTTCCGTGCGATGAAGCCGATGCGACGTCGAGACCGTCTCCGTGAAGTCGCAAAGGGAATCGACCAGATGAGTCTGGGTGAATGCTACTACTGGCACGCCAAGGCTCGCTCGCCGTCGTCACCCAGCGGTACGAAAGCACTTCGCGTCCTACTCGCCGACCACATCTAAAGCTACCAATGTCTGAGAAATCATTCCTGGACGAAGCAGAGGTTCCTGAGAACGTTGCAATCGAGTCGAAACTTCCCCTCAATGCAATCGACATTGAGAGTCAGAAAGATATGGAATCTGGGCGTTATCACGCGCTTCGGAGCCTCCACAAATGGTTTGCTGCCCGACCTACACCAGCAGTCAGGCTAGCTGTACTGGCCTCGGTGTACCCTGGTGAGATTGACTCTGATGAGCTCCTCCGTCTTATGAAAATAGGACCGAAGCAGCTGAACACCGGTATTGCCGACTATGTTGAGAAGAAATTCACGGAAAAGAAGGGCAGTGGCACTCTCGACGACCATTACGGGTATCCGAATCCAAATACACAGTCTCCGACGGACACCGAAATCGAGAAGCTCCAGTCTAAGCTTCGAGAAGGGTGGGGTGGAGAGCTCCCCACAATCCTTGATCCAACCGCAGGGCGGGGAATCATCCCGTTTGAGGCCATTCGATATGGGATTCCGGCGAAAGCGAACGAGCTGAATCCTGTTCCTTCACTTATTCTAAAAGCGGGACTAGAGTACGCACCCAAAGTCGGGTCACTTGACCCGGATATTCGCGAATGGCGGGACAAAATCCTCGAAACTGCCAGAGAGAATATTGAGCCCTACTATCCCACAGAAGAGCCCGGTCGCCAGATCCTCAATTCGGCGATGACGTATATCATTCAATGCGATTCATGTGGGGGGGAAATCCCGCTAGTCTCCAAATGGTGGTTGAATAAGGAATCGGACGGTGGGGATGCCATTAAGCCGATCTACGAGGATGGGACGGTGAAATACACCCACGTTCGAGTCGAGAACGAGCCGGAATATGACCCAGAAGAGGCCCCTCTAAGGGGACGGAGTGCCGAATGCCCTCACTGTGACGTCGTAAACGAAAAGGAAGACATTCGGAAGAAGATTCACGATGGCGAATTCGAGTACAGCATCTACGGAGTGAATTACGAGACAGAAAACGGAAAACGCGGCTACCGTGCTGGAGGAGAAGTTGATAAAAAAGGAATGCAGAAGGCCGCGGAAAGAGTCGAAAGTGACTTCGATCTTTTAACATTCCTAAGTGAACCGGTAGATGTGAGTAGTCGTACAAACGACCCAGCCATTTATGGGATGCACGAATGGCGGGATATATTCACCCCACGCCAACTGGTTGTCCAGTATGAATTCGTGAATGCGTTCCATAAGCAGAAGTCTGAAATCCAAGACAGTTACGATTCTGACCGTTCAGAAGCTATACTGACAGTTCTTGCCCTTGCCGGAAGTCGAGCAATGAATTATAATACAAGGCTCAACCAGTGGCGAGACTCGAGAGGCTACGGGAGCCACATCTTCACAGATAATACACTCATTCTAAAGCGGATGACTGTAGACAACAATCTATCCGCCCCTCGTAGAGGGTATCATAAGCACTCTGAGCACGTGTTTGACGCCTATGAGAAACTGGTCTCGTATCTTCCAGATTCGGAAGGTGCAGAAGTTTTATCGACTGATGCGGGGCAGCTAACTACCAAATTAGAACCTGGTTCGGTTGATGCAGCAATTGTTGATCCGCCGTATTACAGCAGTATTATGTACGCAGAACTTTCGGACGTCTTCTATGTCATCCAGAAGGAATATTTGGAAGACATCCACCCAGAGATCTACAGTTCTAATCTGACCGATAAAGATAATGAGGCAGTAGCTAACCCTTATCGATTTGAGGAGATTGCTGACGACGAACAGTCAAAGAAGGAACTTGCGGACGAACATTACGAGAACAAGATGGAGGAGATCTTCTCAGAGGTACAGGAGCTCCTCAATCCGGGTGGCGTTATGACTGTAATGTTCACTCATCGGGAGATGGACGCCTGGGACACTCTCACATCAGCTCTCATCAGTGCCGGGTTTACCATTACTGCAACACATCCAATCAAGACCGAGATGTCGGACAGGATTAGTATGCAGGGCCACGCAAGTGCAGACAGCTCTATCTTCCTTGTTGCCCGGAAACAAGTGAGTCAGTCGTCAGATCGGACACTTTGGGAAGATGTCCAAGAGGGTATTCGTGAAGCCGCACGAGACCAAGCGGAAGAAATCCTTGACTCGGGATACAATATCTCCAAAACGGATACGGCGATCGCCGCATACGGCCCCACCCTGCAAAAATACGCTGAAGCACACCCTGTCGTGAATAAGAAGGGCGAGGAAATCCGACCCCGAGAGGCACTGGGACAAGCAAGAAAAGCAGTGACTGGTGTTCTCGCTGAACGCTTCCTCAAGACTGAAGGTCTCGATCAGATCGACTCGCTCACCCGTTGGTACATTCTCTCATGGCTTATCTATGAGAACGATACTGTCCCCTATGACGAAGCACGACAACTGGGTGTTGCAGCAAACATAGACATCGATAATATCAAACGTTCAACGAAGATCTGGGGAAAGAGCCAGAAAGACATAATTCTGAAAGACCACGATGAACGAGTTCAGGACATTGTCCTTCTTAAAAGTGACAGTGCTGACAATCCCTCGTCACGAAAGTATCCCGTGAATCCGACCGATATGCGTTTTACCTATATGATCGACGCAGTACATGCAGCGATTCACGTGTACGAGCGGGAGGGTCCCCGTGCTGCTTGGGAATGGCTCTCCGACAGGGACCTCAAATCGAGTCGGGAGTTCGAAGCCACCGTTACAGCTCTTTTAGAGGTACTCCCTACCGAATCCGATATGCGAGAGACCCTCGTGAACCTCGTTTCCGGAGAAACAGGGGACTACCTAGACATAAACCTCGATCACATCGATATGTCGGGGGAAGACAGACAGACGGAGCTCGGTGAACATCAGTAATGACCCTCAGGGACGTCTCGTGGGAGCCGGTGTACGAGAGCGAGTTCCGGACCAACCGGACGCTCATGGAGACGTTCTACCGCCCATTCCTCAACGAGGTCATCCGCTACGACCGGCTCGCCGGCTATCTGAGTCTACGTAGTCTGGCGCACGCTCTCGAAGGGGTTGACTCCCTCCTCGAGACTGATGGAACAGTACGTGTCATCGCTGGAGCGGACCTCCAGAAGCGCGAGAAGGGAGCGATGTTCCCTGATGCAGATGAACCCCTCGAACCGTGGGTTGAGTCCCAGCTCACCATCATCGCGACCCTCCTCGACCGCGGCGACCTCCAAATCAAGGTCGGCGACCCCAAAGGCGGTGACGGACTCTTCCACCCGAAGCTCGGCATCGGTGTCGATCGCGAGGGCAACAAGATCAGCTTCGAGGGGAGTATCAACGAGACGCTCAGTGCGTGGCAGTACAACTACGAACGCTTCAAAGTTCATCGCTCCTGGAGCCGCGGCGAAGCGAAGTACGTCGAGGAAGACGTCTCGACGTTCAACGCACTCTGGAACGGCTTCCACCCCTCTGTCGATGTCTTCGAGCTCGACGAAGCTGCACGCCAGGACCTCATCGACTGGAAGGACACCGATGGAACGCTCGAGGAACACGTCGAGCGGGTCCAGAATCACGACCCCCAGACGACGGTGCCCGAAGACGATACCGCTGGTGTCGTCTCGGTCGCCGGACGAACACCGGGAGGAATCCATCTCGCAGAGGAAATCAGTACTGTCACACCCTGGCCGCATCAGCGAACGATCTCCGATACAGCAGTCAGTATCTACCCGAACAACCTCCTGTTCTGTGACGAGGTGGGACTCGGCAAAACCATCGAAGCAGGCCTGACCCTCTCACGGCTGATGCAGGTCGGAGAGGCTGAGCAGGCGCTGTTTCTGGTTCCTGCAGGGTTGGTTCAGCAGTGGCAGAACGAACTCCTCGACCGCTTCAATATCCACGCCTACTATCACGAACGGTCCTACGACGGTGATTACATGATCGGTCCTCTCGGAGACGGAGAGGACCACCGTATCCCCACATCCGGAGCGGTTGACGCCGATGCCTGGGAGAACACGCCGATTGGTTCGTTCGTTAGGGAGAGAGATGAGCCAACCGTCGTAATCGAGTCGTGGCATACCGCCCGCCGCGAAGGTAATCAGGCACACGTCGCTCCACGCACCGACGAGAGTGTGTGGGATCTCACGGTCGTCGACGAGGCACACAGTGCCCGCGAGGAGACAAAACTCTACGACCTGCTCGGACAAGCCGAGGAGGCCTCCCGGTGTCTCTACGCTCTCACGGCGACTCCCATGCAGCTGAATGTTGGCGAGCTCTACGATCTCCTTCGACTATGCGATCTCCCAGAGGGTTGGGACGACAAGGACCGATTCGTCGAGTTCTTCGAAACACGGCAGGCACTCGAGGACAGCCTCAGCACCGTCGGCTCTCGGTATCAGAATATAGCCGATGGACAGCAACAGGTTCTCCAACAGTTCCAGAAAGAGCTCGATCTGGAGGAGGACGAAGGCCGACCGAGAATTGAACGGGTCGGGAAACTCATTCACGAACATCTCACGTCGAATCCCGGCTACGACGAGCAGGCGAAGGCGCTAGTCGAGGCGACGGACACGGAGTCAATTCAACAGCGGAAAGCCCTCGAGAAACTCGTCGGCGTGCGCGAAACCTCCCCTCGCTTTGACGACCCTCGCTCGCTCATTTTCGACTGTGGGCCAACGGAGTGGAGCGCACTTGTGGAAGCTTCTCAGTGGGCGACACCGGTTCAGTCCCGCATCTTCCGGAATACTCGAGCGGTCTTGGAGCAGTGTCAGGATCTGGGGCTCCTCGACGATACGGTTCCGACTCGGGATGTCGAGACAAAACGTATCGAGCTGGGTGACGCAGCCCCGCTGTACGATCAGGTAGAGCAGTATATTGATGAGACGTATAAGCAATCGCAGAAAGTCCTGACGGGGAAGGAGAAGCTCGCGTTGGGCTTCGTGATGACCACGTATCGTCAGCGCCTGACGAGCAGTCTCCACGCCATCAAGCAGAGCCTCCAGCGCCGGATGGAGAAGCTCGACGAGAAGGTTGAGGACATGACCGAGGAGGTCTCCGAGCTTAGTAGGGACGCCGGAGTGACGGAAGCGACCATCGACGAGGCGATCGGCCAAGCATCCCTCGACGCCTATCAGCCAAGTAGTCGTGGTGCCGCCGACGTGATTCAGGCGGAGCGGACGGCCCTCCAAGAGTTCGTGGACGATCTCAGGCAAGCCCACACCGACCCGAAGGTAGCGCAGCTGCGCCGCGACATTCGCTCACTCCGTCAGAGCGCCCGTGATAACATTATCATCTTCACGCAGTATCACGACACCCTCGAGCATATCCGTGAGACGCTGACAGACACGCATCCAAACGTCGGTACGTACAGTGGTGGTGGCGGGATGCAGTACGACGAAACTACCGGAGAGTGGGTGAACGTCGGTAAAGAGGCGATCAAGCGCGATTTCACTGACGGCGATACCAATATCCTGATCTGTACAGACAGCGCGAGTGAGGGGCTGAACCTCCAAACTGCGGATGCGCTGATCAATTTCGATTTGCCGTGGAATCCGATGCGGGTTGAACAACGCATCGGTCGAATCGACCGTATTGGCCAGAAGAACGAGGTCGTGAAGATCATCAACTACGCCTACAAGGACAGCATCGACGGCGACATCTACGAGGAACTGGAGGGACGGTTACAGCTGTTCGAGAACGTGGTTGGGCCGATGCGTCCGGTACTGAACAGCATCGAGCAGGACATCAAAGACGCCGTTATGGGTAGTTCCGGGTCGGATGACACCAGAGAGCCAAGTGAGCAAGTCGTCGAAGAAGCGGACTCACGGGCAAAACGTGCCCAGGAGAAAGCCGAGGAGACCGGGCTAGCAGGTGAGCCAGAAGAGGTATCGACGAAAGAGGCGATAATCGAGAGTTCCGGACTTGACGGGTGGGAACCCTATTGCTATCCCGCATTCGATGAGATCGGGACCGGTGATCGGTCGTATGAACCGTTGGTGAGCTTAGAGACGATCGAGACACAGCTTACGCAAAGCGACCGACTCGAAGAGACAGAATGGTCGTTTACTGCCCTCCGGAACCATGACCGCGCCGACGACTTCGAAGATATCGTCGACGATGCATACGTTCTGGAACTGCCGGAGGAGGATGCAGTAGCAATGCCGGAGTCGCTCGGAGAGACAGCTCAGGCAGAGCTTGGAGGGGGTAGCGGTGTTGTTGTGACGTTCAACCCAGAGATTGCTGAGCAGTTCCCGTCGATTCGGCTGCTCCTACCTGGAGATCCACTATTCGAAGCGCTCGTCCGCGAAGCTGCCCCAGCAGAAGTCGATAATGTGGAGTTCGTCTGTGGTCAGCGTGGAGAGAGTGGATCGTCTGTTACCCGAAGTAGTCAGGTCGCCGAAGCCAAACAAGCGACTGTTGTAGAACCAGCTGTAACGATCGAGAGTGTGAAAAATCTCCTCGGTGGGACGAACTCGATCTCAGATATCGACGATGCTGAGCAAACTATCCTGACCTGGTTATCCCAACTTCCAGTTGCAGAGTAGAGGCACTTTCCAGAAGCAGAAGGCTTTCCGGAAGTTTCCGGAAGAACGAATTTTCCACAAACAAAACCGCCGGACATCACCGTGATGGAGGTGGCAATGAAGCCATCAAATGGGGTAATTCCGGAAGCAACCCGGTCACGTTTTTAGTACTAGCCAGAAAACCAGTCTATCAAGTAACGATGATCCGCGATGCTCGCGTTCTCCGCGCCGGGTTCGTCCCTCGGGAAGTTGAGCATCGCGACGCCGAAGTCAACCACCTCTCCAGCGTTCTTGAGCCCATCACGAACGGGGAACCCGCCGACACGGCCATCGTCACTGGACCCAGCGGCGCCGGCAAGACCTGCATCTCGAAGTTTGTCACCGAACGGCTCCGGGAAGAAGTCCTCGACGTCGAAACGACCTACGTCAACTGCTGGCGGAACTACACCCGATTTCGGACGCTCTACCAAATCCTCGACGATCTCGGCGCAACCATCGACATCCACCGCCAGTCGACACCCCACGACGAACTCGTTGATCGCCTCCAGCAGCATGACGGCCCGCGAACCGTCGTCATCCTCGATGAGGTCGACCAGCTCGAAGACCCCAGCGTCATCTACGACCTCCACAGCCTCCCGCAGTTCGCGATCATCTGCATCGCGAACAAGGAAGAGGAGCTGTTCAGCCGCGTCGACGACCGGCTCGTGAGCCGGCTGCGCTCCAGCGAACACGTCCGGATGGACAAGTACCACGACGAGCAGCTGTACGACATTCTGAGTTCGCGGGCGAAGTGGGGGCTCGACGAGGACATCATCACCGACGACCAGCTCTACCGGATCGCCGACGCGGCCGCTGGCGACGCCCGCCTCGCAATCGGCATCCTCCGAACGGCCGCCGGCAAGGCAGATCGCGAGAACCACGAGCGCATCACCGACGACATTCTCCTGGATGCCGCCGAGGATGCCCGGGCGCAGATTAAGCAGAAGAGCCTCGATTCACTCACCCCCCATCAGCGCGTCGTCTACGACATCGTTCGCGAGCACGGCCCGGTCGGGCCGAGCGAGATTCACGAGCGCTATACCGAGGACGTCGATGACCCACGGACGAAGCGGACTATCCGCACGTACCTCTCGAAGATGGAGCAGTACAACCTCCTCGAGGCGGAGGGGACGAGTCGGGATCGAGAGTACTCACCCGTCGATTCGGCAGCGGCGTCGCCGATGCAGTGACCGTAACCCCGCCACCGATCAGGAACTGAACTCGCCGAGGCCCGATTGCTCGTGGTCTAGCGGCTCGATGACCTGGGGATCGTCGTTGCCTGGGTTGTTGACCCGCGTCGAAATCTCGTAGGCGTCCAGATCGTCCTTCGGATACGGCTGGCACAGTTCCTTGCGAGTGTCCCGGTCTGCGGCGAGCCAGTCGGACTCAGCGTCCTTTGGGAGGACGACCGGCATCCGGTCGTGGATTGAGTTCATCAGGTCGTTTGGCTCCGTCGTAAGGATCGTGACGCACGAGATCGTCTCGTCGGCGCCCTCCCAGACGTCCCAGAGCCCCGCCATCGCGAAGGCAGGGTCGTCCTCGCGGTGAATCCGGTAGGGCTGTTTCGACCCGCCGTTTGGTGATTTCCACTCGTAGAACCCTGACGAGGGGACAAGGCATGGACGTGATTCCCACGCCCGCTCGAAGACGCGTTTCTCGTCGGCAGTCTCGGAGCGAGCGTTGATGATGCCCTCCTCGGGCTCCTCCGCCCAGAACGGAATCAGCCCCCAGTGGTAGGCGTCGATCTCGTCGGAATCCTCGTTCGTGATGATGTGGAGGTCGTCGCCAGGAGCGATGTTGTACCGGGGTGTGTACCCGCCGTCTGCGACGACCTCGGCGTCGAAGCGAGCCTCGAGGTCTGCTTGGTCGATGAAGAGCGAGTTCCGGCCACACATACTAGAGAGTTCAGAGGGAGGCATCTTCAACGTGGTCGCACAGGAACTTCGTGGAACCAACGTGCTTAACCAACATACGCCCCGCCATCCATAGAGTGTTGGTTAACGGAGGTAGTACTAGACAAGTCTGATTCTGGAAACTTCACGGAACCGGACGCACGATCCCAAAATTCGGCGACTAACTCACCCACACCGTAACTTAGCAGCTCAGCTAGGCCTTCGAGTTGATCCGGGGCAGGATACACCCGGAATTCGATGGGCGACGGCAGAGTATAAATACTCATCTTCCGTTCTGGTGACCATGTCCAGACAGGTCTCGGATTATTTGTCTGAAATAAACGACCATATCTTTCTTCCCGGCCTCCAGCGGGAGTTTGTCTGGAATCCCAGGCAGATTGAGGAACTGTTCGATTCATTGATTCGAGACTATCCAATCGGAGCCATAACTGAATGGAGAGTTCGAGCGGCCAATATCAGCGACTACAACTCGTATAATTTCCTGCGGATGTATGTCGCTGATGACTATCGGCCACCGGATCCAGTTTTGGCAGAATACGACCTCTACAATCAGGAGGTTGAAGACAAAGAACCGGAGATTCTGATTATAGACGGCCAGCAGCGCTTGAACTCGCTCTATATCGGTGTCGAGGGCGGGATTACCGTATACAATGGCGGACGAGGGAAGCCCAGTGATCAGCTCCAGTACTGGGAAGGCCAGCGGCTGTGCGTTGACCTATTCGGCCACCCAGAGTACGATCGCGACGATACAGCAGGCGACTACGAGTTTGAGTTCAAATCGACAGGGAAGTTTGGAGGAACGGACGAGACGGGCTATTCCATGACTGGCGACACGCGACACCTGTGGATGCCGGTCGGGGAGTTATGGAACGGAGGCGACGACGGGGGCTCCGGGAACTCCACGGTGCTTGAGGGAAGAGCACTTAGCGAAGTCGTCGATGAATACGTGGACACCGCCGAATTGAGGGCGGACAACGAAACCCGCTACCAGCTGCGCAGTATTTCGATAGCCGTCGCGAGAGACATTACGAGCAACGTTCTACAGGACGATCTCGAAACAGACAGTACGAACAAGGATAGGTCTGAAATTCCCGAGATATTCACGAGGCTGAACATGGAGGGCTCTGATCCGAAGCCCTACCAGCTCCTCCTCTCAAAACTAATGAGTTATTGGCCGTACGCGGAAGAGGAGGGGGAGCGAATCAATCCTCGGGAGGTCATCCAAGATTGGATTGACGAATTTAAACAGAAGTTCCCTGAGTATGAGCAAGAAATCGACCGGAAGCTGTTTCTCCGATATACAGCATACCTAGTCGGAACAGACCTCCTCCGCAGCAATCTTAGCAGTATCGATGAAGATAGAATGGACGAGATGCGCGAGCGGTGGCTGTATAATGAGCCCGTCGTCGCCGGACGGCGATTCGAGTGGTTTCGGTCATCGCTCGAGAAGGCTTTCCAGACAGTAATTGAGAGCGGGATTCGGAGCTCGGTTATGAACACGATGCCCATTTTCGCACTACTTGGCGTGTTCTATTACCAGAATCCGGATGCTGAGGTCTCCGACGCGAACCGCGAGAGTGTTTTCCAGTTCGTCGCAAGAGCCCTCTTGCTGAACAAGTACTACCAGGTTCTGACCTACGGCAAGTGCCGCAACTGGATGCGATACCTTCGCGAATGGGAACCAGAACCCAACGAGCCCATCGTTTTCCCAGGAGAGGAGCTATTTGAATCGGAGAACATCAGCCCATCTGCTGAAGATATCCGTCGAGTCGTAGCCAACGCTCGTTACGAGAGCAGCCCAGGAGAGCCTGTATTTACTGACACAGATGTCACGGCAGTACTCGGCCTCATTGAGGAATCATATACGCAATCGACGTCCACCAGTATTGGCGACTACTCGGTTGACCACATCTACCCGAAAAGCAGGGCAGAATCCGTATCTGAATCTATTGGAGAGACTGTTGATCTTAATCGAATCGGGAATCTACAGCTGTTGCCACACGAGATGAACGAAGAAATCAAAAGCGACCAGTGGCCCCACGACTGGTTGGACGACCTCGGCAACGCCGAGTCTGAGCGTATTCAACGTGTAAATCAGTATCCCGATATCGAGCCCACCCCGGAGAACGCACAGGCGTTTATCCAGGCTCGCGAAGAGCAGATTACCGACTACTTGATTGACAAATACGTGAAGTGAAGAGAGAATTGCACGTCGCAGTCCTATAGAATTTTCACAGAAATTAAACTGAGACAACGGGCTACTGAGCTCCTCACGTATTAACCAACAGACCAAGGGAGTATGCATCCAATTGTTGGTTAACGAAGGAGGCGTCTCATATCGGAATTGTTCTCGGAAGTGTACATTCTAACACGAAAACACGCAAACAACGACGCCACTTGTTGTATTCAGATCGGTTCCCTGAAACGCGGAAGTGACACGCCGCGGCTTATCGGAAAGGTGGGCATCTAGTTGAGTATGCCTAAGCACTCTACATCGACGTCGAACCGGTTGGCGGTCGACCAGCCGACACGGGGCGCTGACCGCAATCGGTCCCTCGCTGACCAGGCCGATCCGGCTACGGACGAGATGCTGTTACCGCAGCTCGACGACGGAATCACGCTGCTCGACGTCGAGAGTGGCCGCGGCGTCCCGATCCTGCAGTCGCTCGTGCTCGACCATCTCCTCCTGCACGACGGGCCCGCCTTCTGGGTCGACGCAAACGGCCACGCGACAACGACGACACTCGCCCAGATAGCCCCCAGTCAACGGTTGCTCAACCGAATCCACGTCGCACGCGGATTCACCGCCTACCAGCACTACGGCGCCGTCTGTGATCTCCCGACGGCAGTGAACAAGTCGATCCAAATGTCCACCACCGATGCCGGGGCGGCCGGTCGACGGGCACCAAGTCGCGACAAGGAAACGTCCCCCCACACACCCGCCCTCATCGTCGCGCCGGCCGTCGACGCCCAGTACCGCGCCGACGATACCCTCGGCGAGACTCACGCAAAAACCCTCCAAGCCCGCACCCTTGCCCGGTTAGCGACCTACGCCAAGGGGTACGACATCCCGGTGCTCGTTACGCGAAACGAACAAAACGAATTCACCGAGCCAGTCGCGACGGTCGCCGACCACTACCTCGAGTGCGAGCAGACGCGGATGGGCCCACGGGTCGTCGGCGAGGACTTCGAGACGCTCGTCTATCCCGTCGACGACGGCGCGTACTACCAGACGACGTTCGCGTACTGGCGGCAGCTGCTCGCGGCACGCGCCACGCAGGTCGGCGTGGAACCGACGACGCCGGCCGCGTCGACGCCGACCCCAGAGGGCGTCGGGACAGGCGTCACAGCTGACGGTGAGACGGTGGCGGCCACCGCGGACCCCTTGCTCGATGCGTGGACGGCGAGCGGTACAGGAGGCCGATAGCGATGGGGCGTACGAACCCAACCTACCGAGATGCGCTGCGGGCCATCGAAGAGCGCTGGGCAGAGTTCCGGCGGGCACTGCGGCGTCGCGACCAACCGCGCTTCGACCAGCTGTTCGAGTACGCCCGCAAGCACGCCGACGCGAGCGGGCTGTTGAACCACCAGAACCCGCTGCTGCCGGCGCTGCTCAGCATTGATCTCGAACAGGAGGGCCGCCTCGACGACCACGAGGAACGCCTCGAGGAACTCGAGGCCGCGGTCGCAGCACGTGATGACAAGGAGGCCGCTCCATCAGACTCGGACCCGTGACGATGCCGTTCAGCATCGACTTCCTGGACGACGGCCGCGTCCTGGAGTGGGAGGCAACCGCCGACGGCGCCGTCGCGACCGAGCGCGATGACTACACCCCACGCTTCTACGTGGCCGGTCGCGACCCTGATGCCGACCTCGACCTCACGACACTCCAGTCGGTGTACGACCAGCACCCGGACGTCGTCACGACCGAAATGGTTACGCGACGGCCGGGCTTTCGACGGGCCGAGGAGACCGTTCTCGCGGTCGACGTCGCCCACATCGACCGCGTCACCCCACTCGCCCGGAAAGCGCGTCAGCTGTCGGAGTATCCGGTCGGGGATCTCGCCTGCTTCAACGTCGACTTCTCGCGGGAGTTCCGATACTGTCTAGAGACCGGCGCCGATCCGACACCCGCGAGCGAGCTGTCGACGCTCCGGCTTAGCGTGCCGGTGACCGAAACGAGCAACGACGTCTACGGGGAACTGTCCGTCGCCGGCGACACCGTCACCGGCTCGCCGACGGATATCCTGACCGCCGTCCAGGGGGCGCTCGAAGCACACGATCCGGACGTCCTGGTCTGCTCGACGAGCGAGATCGTCCCTACTCTGTACGAGATGGCGACGGACGCCGGCGTCGACGACTTCTCGCTGAGTCGATGGCCGGACATCGACTTCCAGCAGCTCGCGAGCCGGTCGACGTACTCGAGCTACGGCCGCGTCGGTCACTCACCGGCGCGGTACAACGTGCCCGGCCGGGTGATTATCGACGAGTCGAACACGTTCTTCTACGGGGAGACGAACCTCGACGGCGTCCTCGACCTCGTGTCGCGCTCAAAGAAGCCCGTCCAGGAACTTGCGTGGGCGTCGATCGGGAACGTGCTGACGGCGATCCAGATTTGCGAGGCCCACGACCGTGGCGTCCTCGTGCCATGGAACTCCTGGCGCCACGAGTTCTACAAGCCGATGGGGACGCTCCATGACGCCGACCGCGGCGGGTTCATCTTCGCGCCCGAGGTCGGCCTCCACGAGAACGTCCACGAACTCGACTTCTCCTCGTTGTATCCGAACATCATCTGTACCCGGAACGTCTCACCGGACGTCATCCGGTGTGACTGCCACGGCGACCGCGACGACGTCCCCGGCCTCGGATACTCGATCTGCGACGACCAGGGCTACCTCGTCGACGTGCTACAGCCGATCATCGACGCTCGCGACGAGATCAAGGCGGCCATCCGTCACGAGAAAGAACGGGACGACCCCAACGAGGACCGGCTGGCGGAACTCGAGGGACGGTCGGGAGCGCTAAAGTGGATCCTCGTCGCCTGCTTCGGCTATCAAGGGTTCAGCAACGCGAAGTTCGGCCGCATCGAGTGCCACGAGGCGATCAACGCGTTTGCTCGCGAGATACTACTGACGGCGAAACAGCGGCTGGAAGCCGGCGGCTGGCGGGTCGTCCACGGCATCGTCGACTCCATCTGGGTGACCCCGCATCCCGACGTCGACGACGATGACCGCGAGGACCTCCAGACGCTCGCAACGGAGATCACCGACTGCGTCGAGATTCGACTCGAACACGAAGCTCAGTACGACTGGGTGGCGTTCGTGCCGCAGCGCGAGAGCGACGCCGGCGCGCTGACCAAGTACTTTGGGAAGGTCGCCGGCGACGACGACTTCAAGGTCAGAGGTATCGAAGCCCGACAGCGTTCGACCCCGCCGTTCATCGAGGACGTCCAGCGGGACTGTCTCGAACGGCTCGATGCCACGCGGTCACCGGACACCGTATTTGACTGTCTTCAGGACGCGATCAAGCGCCTCCACGCTGGAACGGTGCCGGTCGAGCAGCTCGTCGAACGGAATCGTGTCTCCAAGCCGCTGGAAGGGTACACGCAGAACACGCAGAACGTGGCGGCGCTGAAGCGGGCTCGGGACCAGGACCTCGCTATCCACCCGGGACAGGACATCGAGTACGTGGTCGTCGACGACGAGAAGAGTTCGCGAGAGCGGGTCGCGTTGGCCCACGAAGAGGTAGAGTCGTACGATGCGTCGTACTACGAGACGCAACTCGTCAGAGCGGTCGAGAGTGTGCTGGCACCGCTTGGCTGGGATCGGACGGAGATTCAACGCGAGATCGAGGAAACTCGGGAAACGGACTTGGCCGCCTTCACCGAGATTGAGAGAGGTTAACCAACACTATCGAGGTATCGGGAGGTTTGTTGGTTAATGCTGAGTGGAGACACGGAAGGGACCTGGAGAGAATACTTCGCCCACACACCCCTCGTCCAGAGTGAAAACCAATCAAGAGAGTGGGGTGAGGTCCACGGGAAACGGGGGTTCTCGTGGGAGAAGCTCAGCAAGAATCACGGTAAGACTGCCTGAGACGAGAGAACACGGAAGAAATGGAACAGCAAACACGAGCAGCGGTTCGAAACCACCCGGACGAATGCCGCCTTCGTCCTCTTTCCTGTGCTGAATGCACTTGGAGAGTGGTAGGGGGTAGGTAGTAATAAAACTTCTAGGTAATACTATGCAGGTTGGTATGTTTGGAGGATCTTCGACTGTGTGACGACTGCTGTTCGAGGGATACTCGTCTCACGTCTTGTGATTTCGGTACTTCCCAGCCGACTCGTCGTGTGGTTCCCGCCCGGTGAGCCGAGGGACTCTCGTAGCGTTTCACTCTGGACGAGGGGTGTGGGGGTTCGATTCCATCGTCCGCGTATTATGAGACGTTGAAGGAACAATCGTCATTCTGACTATTCACCAACCACCGAACCGGCATCAAAGCCAAAATCGGGATTGGTATTTCCCGATCTCCCTCATCAATCGGAATCAAGATACTCGATCCCGACAGTTCCGATTGTACCCTGCTTTACTTCGGCTGGAGATCTGACCTGCGTCTTCACTCTTGACTGGGGGTGCCGACGAACGCTCGTCACCATCATTCGAGATTCACACTCCACTCCAGCTCGTCACACCGGCGCTTTCACTCTGGACGAGGGGTGTCTGCCGTGCGTCAGACATCCAGTGCCGATGTGTCCTCTCATAGAAATGATTGATTCCCCAGTTCGGGAGATACACTCTGGACGGGGGGTGTCGTCTCAACCAAGTACGCTGCTCACCGGATGGAGGGCTATTCACTCTTGACCAGGGGTGTGTCAAACCCGCTCCGGTCCGGCGCTTTCACTCTGGATTGGGGGTGCCGGTTTGCGTCGGTAACTCTTGCTCCGAATCCGATTTCACTCGGGACCGACTCGAACCTTTGTGAGGATGATACGCCAGCGACGAAACATCAGAAGACGACCATAGCCCGATTTACACTCTGGTCGAGGTAGCCAAATCATTAAGTAGGTCCCATCCGCGATATCTGATATTGATGGCTGAGGAACCGTCCCAACTCTCTGACTTCGACGGACGCTACGAGGATCCCGCTGACGATCCCCTCTTTGACTTTGATGAAGACGACCCCGACCGAGCCAACATTTTCGCTCGAAAGGAACTGCTGAAGGTTGGCCACGTCCCTGAAAGCGGCCGTATCGTCGGCCGGGATGGCGAGATCAAGGCCGTTGCTGCTGAACTCAGGCCGATCGTTCGTGGCGATCCGCCCAACAACGTGATTATTTACGGCAAAACGGGAACCGGGAAGTCGCTCGTTGCCCGTCACGTCACCGAACGAGCCCGCCGAGCCGCGGAGTCGAACGGTGTGTCCGTCGGCACGGTCTACGTCGACTGCGCGCAGCACAACACACAGACACGCGTCGCGAGGACGGTAACTCGTTCACTCAACGAGACGGACGAGACTGACTTCGATATTCCACGCGCAGGGATTGGCAGCGGTGAATACTACGACTATCTCTGGGAGATTCTGGATACTGCCTACGAGTCAGTTATCATCATCCTCGACGAGGTGGACCGACTCGATGACGACGATATTCTTATGCAGTTGTCGCGGGCCCGCGAATCGGGGAAAGCTGATTGCCACTTGGGCGTCATCGCAGTCAGTAACAAGATCGAGTATCGCGACCAGCTGAACGAACGCGTCAAGTCCAGTCTTCGCGAGGAGGAGTTTGTCTTCCAACCCTACGACGCGAATCAACTGCGCGAGATTATGAAGCACCGACGGGACGCGTTCCACGATGGCGTTCTCTCGGATGATGTGATCCCGCTGACGGCGGCACTAGCCGCCCAAGAACACGGTGACGCCAGAAAGGCAATCGAAATTCTTCGTCACGCCGGGGAACTAGCCGAGCGAGAAAACGTCGAGACGGTCGTCGAGGAACACGTTCGCGATGCCCAGGAGTGGGCCGAAATCGATCGGTTCGAGGAGCTGCTACGTGGGTCGACGACCCAGGTCAAATTCATCCTCTATTCGCTCGCGCTGCTCACCGAAGAGAATCCGAACGAGGATGGATTCTCTACCAACCGGATTTACGAACGGTATCAGGCGACGACAGAGAAGGCTGACGCGAAGACTCTCAGCGAGCACCGCGTCTACGAACTGTTGAAAGAGCAGGCGTTCCTCGGTGTCGTTGAATCAACTCGGACTGGTGGTGGCCGGGGTGAAGGCAGTTATCTCGAGCACCGGCTGGTTCAGGACACCGGCATCGTGCTGAAATCTGTCCTCCGGGACAGCCGGTTGGAAGACTTGGCCTAGCTCCCGTTTCGGTCGCTGACCACACCCCTGATCACGAGTGTATCTCCCGATACGTCGGAAACGTGGGGTGGGTGATCCGAGGTCGTCTTGTCCTCCCAATAATCGACTTTGGGCGGGGTGACGAAACGACGGAAACGTGGGGGGTCTGACCCCCTCAATCGTGGCTGCGTTCCCTCCACCGACCTCCAGTTACGACGGAAACGTGGGGTGGGTCTGTTCTCTCCGAGTGTTACCTGTCTGGGCTGACCGGACACATTCACACTGTGGGGTGGGGTTGAATCCATTCACACTGTGGGGTGTGTCCTCTGCTACTAATTGCGCTTGACAAAACCCTCGGCTACGGTTCACCACCCTCTACTCGTCGGGATTGACGGGGCCTTTATACTGGGAACGAACTTTTTCGCCTTCTCGCCACTGCCAGTAGTAGTAGCGGTTGTCGTTAATCTCCTTGATCGTGATCGTGGCCTTCGCCGGGACGTCGTCCGGCAGATCGTCGGGACGTTCTTCGATTTCGCTTTCATCTGAGTCCTTTTCGAGACGTGCCTCGCGAGCTTTGTGCTCAGCTAGCTCTTCAACGTAGCGGGCAACGTGCTGGAGCTGCTCAGAAGAGGACCCGTTGAGCGTATTGACGAGGTCTGTCGGGAGTTCCGCCGGCGGCGTCGGTGGCTCGTAGGACATCAGCGGTCGCCTCGTGTTAACCAACAAAGCGCGCATCGGCATAGATTTGTTGGTTAATAAGATATCGTCCCGTCACGGGCTGAAGAGTATGAATAGCAAACTATTCAAAAATAGCAACCCGGGGACGCCGTCGATGTCAAACCAACGGCAATCAAATAAACCTCACCGTAGCGGAGGTCGAGAACTCAATTGGTGCTGTGAAGATCACGACCATTCTCTCTCTGACTCACGGTAGGAAACGTCGAGATCGAGATCGTCGTACATACGATTGAGCATAGCAAGTGCCGACTGAAACGTCGCATAATGCTCCCGCATGAACTCTATCGTCTCGCCCCGAGAAATGACTGGATATCCTTCGACGTGGTCGGGGTTGAGCACCGAACGCTCGTCGAGGACGACTTGGAGAGGGGCTTCAAACGAGTCCTCCGGTCGACGCTCAAATCCTGTCGGGATTCCAAATCGTTCGAAAAAACGCTGCCAGGCGTCGGCATCCTCCTCGAGGACGGTAAGAAAGAGCGGGTAGTCGTCAGGGTCGCGACCGACCTGGTAGCCGCCCTGAGTCCACACGTAGACGGCGTCCACCTGTGTAAAGGCGAAGGGCCAGTCACCGAACTGTGGGAGTACGTACGCCTCTTCGATGGACGGTGGATTCACGCCGGCACTTGTGACTAGCAGGTCTCGTGCCGCCTTACGGACGCGATCGTCGGTCACGAACAGTCCATCATCATATCGAAGATACCCCCTATCCTCTAGTTGATTGACTGCTTGTCGAACCGTTTCGTAGGGGGTGTGGAGATGTTGGGCTACCGTTCGGATCGAATCCCCAGGATTGACTGCGAGCAACACTCTAGCAGCAGTCTCATCAAACGGTTCGTACATCTATCAGGTGCCAATATTTTGGTAAGAGTCAAATAAATTACTACACTTTCGGCTATGCCGTTCTGAACGGCCTATGCAATCCGTCTGACTGACTCAAGTCCCGAGACACCAGCCAGTCTGTCTCTGACCTCTTCCTCGCCAATCGCCGTAGCCCATAGGACCGTAATTTCGACGGTGATGTGTGTGGCTGACAGCTGTGGCTCGATACTATCCAGTTCGTCAATCGTGACGTTATCGATAGTTTCGGGCCGCGAGAGACGCTTCTCAGCGTCAGTGACGAGGTCCCCATCCGCGCCGCAGGGGATTCGAATCGTCACGACGGCAATTGTCGTCGAGTCTAGGTCGGTGGTATTGGATACTGCCATATTATCATCTCCGTTGAGGCGCGTCTCACGGGCCAGATGTTCGACAACTGTACTCTGAGTGCACGAGGGACGATTCGAACGCCCGTCTCGGTCGTGGCACGACCGCGTGTTTCCGAACTCCACCACTCGCGCATCCTCAAAGAAAAGATCCGAACAGGGCTAGGTCAGTTCGAACGCCTCGATCTCATCGATGATCTGCTTCGGATTCTCGGCGTGTTCGATGAACGAGAGGACGTTCTCCGACCATCCCGAGATGTTGTAGACGTTCTCGTAGCCTTCTGGCGTCACCAGGTCGCCGTAGGCCGCGAGATCGACGAGATACAGCGCGGTGTCCGCAGACACCTCGTCCCGATACGTATCGAACGCGTCTTTGACCGTCTGGGAATCGCGGGCCGTGAACGGCGTGTTGGCCCAGATCTGCATATCGGTGAAGACGACGATCCGTTCAACAGCATCCCCTCGGTCGTGGAGGTGCTTGATCGCCTTCCAGCCGTTCGTCGAGTTCCCGACGTCCTCGTCGAATGCCAACACCGCCGCTTGGCGCTGCAGTACTGGCGTGTCGACGTGCATCGGAACGGTCTGGAAGTCGTCGCCGAACCCGCCGACGTCGGCACCCTGGTCGGCCAGGATCGCACCGAACAACGCACCGATCTCCTTCAATCGGAGCGTGCTGTTCGCGGACAGCGGCTGATCCATCGATCCCGACAGGTCGACCGCGACAAAGGTATCGCCGAATCCGCCAGGCACCGTCTCGACCGCGACATCAATTGCGTCTTCGAGCCACTGCTCGACCGTCGGTGCCTGGACATCCGCGTCTTGCAGCGCGGTGTAGGCCTGGTAGTACCGGAACGGGTACAGCGGCGCGTGTCGGACTGCCTCCAGGTCGAGGTGATCCACGACGGTGTCCTCCGGAACGCCGGCTTCGAGCATGTTCCGGAGGTTCCGGATCGATGCGAAGATGGGCAACGTGTACTCGTCGTCCTCGATGAGCAGTTCCCAGGCGGCTTGGGTGTTGCCGCGCTCGGAGATAACCGTCTCCCAGGTGTTGGGCGCCGGCAACGGGTCGACGTCGGGATAGTTGTCGAGGCCGCCGCGCATGAACCGCTCGAAGAGCGCTTCCTGCTCGGCGTCGACGGGCGTGGGGTGGACGCGGTTGAAGACGTCGTATAGCGTCACCTCGCGCCGCGACAGCTCGTACTTGCCCAGCGTGTAGGCGTCGGCCATCTCCACCAGCGCGTCCTCGATCCCGCGTCGAAGCGGCCACGGCGCAGTCCCGCCAAACAGCTGATCGTGGACCGCGAGCGCGGTGGCCGTCTCGTCCATCCGCTGGATGATCGCCGGCGCCCATTCGCGGATGAGCGACTCGGGGGAGTCGTCCTTGAACCGGTCGTCGTTGGCCGCCAGTACGAGTAGCACTTGTGGGATGTCCCGCAAGTAGAGCTCCTGGCGCGCATAGGCTGCGAGCTTCAGGACGAACTCCGGATCCTCGTTTGCGGCGGCATCGAACTGGTGAACGACAGCAGCCAGCTGCTCGTCATCGGTCTCGTAGAACGAGCCCTCCAGCAGTTGGTTGATCGTGCGCTTGTACAGTGCGAGTCGGGGGTCGGCAGGCTCGAACGCTTCTCCACCTTCATAGTTGGTGGTCCGCGTTGCCTCCGCGACCGTTTGCTTTGGCGTGTTGAATTCCATCCTATCACCCGGAGCCGCAACAGGCGACTCCGATCGCAGCTGCCCACACGCTCTGTGAGCAGCGAGTATCGGGAGAGAAACTTCCCGAACCAGCCTCGCTTCGCTCGGCTGGACGTTCCCGGCACGATTCGAACGTGCGACACCCGGCTTCGAAGGCCGGTGCTCTGTCCTGACTGAGCTACGGGAACACGAGTGGCCGGACAATTTCTGGAGCGAACGACGGGATTCGAACCCGTAATGTGCCATCGACGTAGCGCTCCAGATCGACGGCCACTGGCGACACGGCGACCGGAAAACTGTCGGAGCGGGACCGGTGTCGAGCGTCCTCTCGTACGCTCTTTGTCCGGGATGTTCTCGATGGACTGCGCCACCGACAGGATTTGAACCTGCGAGTTCCTAGCGAAGCAATGCTCCGACTCGACGGTCGCCACGTGCGGTCGGGCAACCGGTGGCGCGACGGGCTATGACTCCCGTTGGTGTGCTTTGCAGGCGAAGAAACGCACCACCTCGACGACCACACGCTTGGGGAAAGCCGACCGTGACAGCGTCACGGATCCGTGGCTGCCCGCTATGTCAGACACGGAAAAAACGCTGTCAGGGCCAGCCCCCCGAGTGCTCCCGAGGGGAATCGAACCCCCGACCTCCACCTTGAAAGGGTGGCGTCTCTCGCCAACGGAGACTCCGGGAGCGCAGTAGGGACGAAATCAAGCGCTGAGGTGCGGCGGATACGCACGGATTATCGCAGGCGTTCGAACCCCTCGAGTTGCCCGTGCGTGAACGTCACTTGATACGTGACGAGTGTATCGAGATTCTCGAAGGAGTGTTTGAGCTCGAAGCGGCCGTGGTAGTCGTCTCGTTCGATCCAGCCGTCGTGGACTCGGTTCCGACAGCCGGCCATGTAGAGGAGATCTTCCTCGTCGACGTCGTCACGGCTCGCGTATGGCCGGTCTTCCGGCGGGACCGCTTCGGTGTGCCACTCCTCTTCGAGGAGCCGACCGTCCGCCGTAATCCGAAATGTGGCCATGGTCGGTCGATCGATGCCTTTCGTCTGCCAGTCGACGTCCTCGGCAGGAGTAATCCCTTCGGGGTACTCTGGCAGGTGGACATCGTCGTAGAGTTCGACTGTATCGAATAGTCCCATTGTTGTCCTCCATTGCGGGACCAGGAGTCGAACCTGGGCCTCGGGGATATGAGCCCCGTGGACTGCCATTATCCTATCCCGCAGCACACAATTCGGAACTCACTCATGGGCATCTCTTAGTTCTCCACAGCTGTCCGTGTCCCTCAGTCTCGTCGGCTGGAAGTGAGAGGTCTCGGACTGTTGGAGAATGCTCCAGCCCGGATTCGAACCGGGGGCTCGGCCGTGAGAGGGCCGTGAGTTTGGCCGCTACTCCACTGGAGCGGGTTGGTCTCGTCTGGAACGAGTCGTCGGCCAGTGGGACGGGCAGGATTCGAACCTGCGTGTTCTCATTACAGGTGAGACGAAGGAACTCTCACCGTCGCACCGGCTCTCCGGTGAAAACTCGGTGAGAGTGTGTGAATGCCAGGCTCTTCCACCGTCCCGCAGTCTCCCCGGCACGACTCGAACGTGCGTCTCCTCCTCTACAGGGAGGCATCGTACCGCTAGACCACAGGGAGAAAATGTCGCCGCGAGGATTCGAACCTCGGAAGGACCTACGCCAGCGGGTCTGAACCGCTTCTCGTTGACCACTTGAGTACGGCGACGTAACGGTGAAGCGAGAATTGTCTACAGGCACGATGGCCGGATGCCGCCACCAGGATTCGAACCTGGGAAGGACTAACCACACGGGTCTCGACCGTGTCCGTTTGACCACTCTGGCATGGCGGCGCAATTCGAGAATTGCCAGCGACTCTGCGAATCACTTCGGCACGCAGCGGCGGGAGAGCCATTTGAACACTCGTGTCCTTGCGGACGCTGCGGTTCCAACGCAGTCCCTTGACCAAGCTACGGAAATCCCGCCAACGGTGAGACGGAGAGTCGAACTCCGAAGCCTCGCGGCTCTCGGTTTCACACCGAGCGCGGTCGCCTATCCGCATGTCTCACCATCTCCGTCGGAACTTGCTCCGACAAGCCCGCCTCGCGTTTCTCACCGGGACACCGGAAGACGCGCATTACTCAGCTTCTGACCCTCTCTACCGAGGCGAATGTGCTCATCAGCACCCAGTCACGGCAGGGATGGATGGCGGTCACCTTGTTCCGTGGAAGTATGCGCCGTCCTCGGTGACGCAGATTTCCACGCTTCCAATCGTGTCGATAGACGTTGTTTCACCGATCGGGACGTGACGGAACGCTTCCTCCTCGCAGGCAGGGCAGACATTCGTTGTCATGACGCCGCGACCCGGATTCGAACCGGGAGACCGATAGCAGACGGCCACGGCATAGCAGGCCGCTGGGTTCCCCAATACCCAGTCGCGGCACAGTGAGCCGACGCGGATTCGAACCTCGATCCTGTGCGCCCAAGGCACAGATCGTCGTCCGCTGGACCATCGGCTTACCGGACTGCCGAGCGTTCGGCAGTTGATTATCTATCTGTACGACTTTCCAACTGCGCAACCGCGACCGAGTAGTCGTGGTTGCGCGTCTCATCGCGGGGGCGTACTTCGGGAGGTTCCCGGGAATACCACACCGGCTCATGTAGGTTGCGGACCCTGCTGGGCCCAGCATCGTCGGAACGATCCAGCTGATCGCACCAACGGGCTGCCTACCTCGATGGGTATCCCCACGTGGCCACGCCACGCATCCACGCCGACGCCGGGGTTTGAACCCGGATCACGACCGCGACAGGGCCGTATGCTCGCCGGGTTACACCACGTCGGCATGTCGCCCCGGCCGGAATCGAACCGGCGACCTCCGGATTCAAAGTCCGGCGTCCCTCGCCAGCGGAGACTCCGGGGCTCTACGTAGCCGCAGCTCTCGCTGCGGGGCTGTTGGCTAACGACTTCCGTGCGCTCAGCGCGGACGGAGCCCGTTCGACCCTGTATCGAAACGAACGGAAACCAATCAGCCGCGAGCCTGGCATCCCGCACTCGTATTAGGCTGTGTCCTGAGCGAGTACTGGGCACAGGCAGGCGGCAATCCCGTGTTCCCCGACCCGTGACGGGTAGTCCGTATGGGGGCCGAGTTATGCGGGTGAGAGTGTCCGGCCGTCGCCGGATTGCGTCGAACTCTCGTATTCGAAGTCGACGTGGATCCGGCGGTTTGCGCCCGGGCTCTTCGCACGCTGATCTTGTAGGCACTCGCCGAACACGGGACCCGCGGCTAAGCGAGAACGAGCACGCCGCGGGGTGAGGCGAGTGATGATCATCGTGTTGAACTCTCTCGGTTTGAGGAGTGTATCGAACGTCAGCAGAAAATATCGTGGCAATTGTATTAAAATTAGTTTGGGTGTGTTACTCACAGGCACGGCAGTCACACTTCGAGATACGGTTACATATGACGTTCATCGTCTAGGATCGGCTGTCGTCGATAGCCGGGTGCTGGCCGGTGTCCTCGATTGGATTCACAGAAACTATTTACACCAACCTGCTCTCTGTGACGATAGATGAGTGGCCGATCGTCGGTTCGGTTCTAGCCGGGAGCCCAGTCACACGGCGTGACTGACGGTTCTCGGTTGGATACCAATGACCGAGAATACCGACTCAAACGAATCTCAGAAGCCAGAGAGTGCAAACAGCGGGTATTCCAACCACACCGAACAGCGATCATCCCCCGGATGCCAGTGCAGTGGTGCTTCCCCTCCGTGCGATGCGTGTAACACCACCCAGTCCGACAAACTCCACGAAATCTCCCTTGGTGAGCGGGCGTATGATGTGTGTGGTGATTGCCTCCAGCTCCTCGTTGACGACGTCGAGGAGTACCACTGGTGGGACCGCCTGACTGAAGCGCACTACAATCGCGCTGCCGAGTTTCTCCGCTCCCTTGATGCAGTCTGGTGTGTCAAAGATCAGGCGTACGCTGGCGGGGAACTGTGGGTCCACACGCCCTATTGCGATGCTGCAGTCGTCAGAGATGTGTGTGACCACTTTGGGTTCCAGATTCGCTGGTTTAGCGTTGTATACCCCGTTGACGATGGCTTCGAGTGCGTCTCCGAGCACGGACCCTGTATCGAGATCAACCTCACGTTTACAGCCCACCGTTCGGATCCACTCCCGCTTGAATACGACATTCAGAACGACGTGACGTACCACGAGATCGAGTGGCTCGATGAGTATCGGCGCCTGTTCACGTCGCCTCTCGAGTAGTTCGGACTCGCAGATCGAATTGCCTCTCCGAAATCCGTTTGTACAAACGCCTCACCATTTGACGCCCCGACCTGAGTGCCAAGAGCCTGTATTCCATCCTCACCGATATACGTATACATAAATCGGAGAGATTGGAATCTATGAGGGGAGTGGAGCTACGGGTTATCGACTGTTTGCGGGATCGGTCCTACTCGGTTGGCGAGTTAGCCGATGCTATGATAAACGCAAATCGTGCGAGACTTTATACGTTGGCAGAGCCAAGATTTGCTTGACTAATGGATCTGGACGACGCGGTTGAGGAGGCTCTCGCAACATACGGGATGTCGCGGAGCGAAGAGGCCGAGGAGACGGGCCGAACAGTCGCGATGCTCCAAGACTAGCGCACGCCGTTCACTCGAGGTTCCGAATTTTCTCTGCGAACTCCGCCTTGGATAGCCCAGGGGTCTCCATCAGCTCGGGGTTGTCGGTGCGCTCTACTGCCTCTTCGACGAATTCGATCCAGAGTTCCTCGTGCGCTGTCGCGTAGACAGCTTTCGCTTCTGAGGGATACATATCCAGCTCGTATGCCGTCAGGTCGATCTGGACCTCGTGTTTCCGCTCAAGCGTTGTCGCTCCGAAGTCAGAGAGATGTTTGAGTAGAACATTCTTCCGACGAACCGTCAAGAGTCGTTTTGACTCGTTAATATACTCGTTTACCCACTCCCGCCAGTCGTATGTCTCTGAGTCGATTTCCACGGAGGTCTCTGGCATCGAGAAATCGGAAGCAATCCGACGGAGGTAGAACTGAATCAGGGCAACTGCAGTCCGATGGTTCCCATTCGGAAGCGCGTGTTTGAGAATGATATTTGAGGCGAGACGGCCTGCAACATCAGTCGCGCTGCCCTCCCACGATGTCCGGTTGAGCGCGTCTGGGAGTGCATCGATGTCGATGTTCTTGTACGCTTCAACGGGAACTCCTTCTTCTTCCTCGTTCTGGGCTATGAGTGCTTGATAGATCTCGAGGAGCCGGGCAACGATGGTACCGTTATCAGCACCCATCTCTGAGAGTGCCTCGCCAAGATCGAATTCGAGATCGCCGACGTCCCCACCACCGACGCGGAAGGTATAGATACCGAAGTACTCGCTGTCAAGATCGTACTTGCGAACCTTCACCGCCACGTCATCGTCGTACTCGACAATCCTGGCAACGATCTCTGATGGAGCCTCGTGGACAAAATCAAGAGAGAACTGATTGTCGCCGGTTGGTGATAATAGACGTGACCCATCTACCTGATTCGCTGTACTTGGAGGAGCATCTTAATTCACGCTACCTTTCGGACCGACCTGGCATCAGGATTCCATCGAACCGAGTCTCTCCCAGTCGACGTTGATTCGGAGATGATACTCACTGTCGTAGCTTCCCTGTTCGGATCGCATTGGGTCGAGGAGCGGACACCCGCTCGTGAATGACTTGAGGAGCGTCTCACGCGCCGGGAGGTCAATGCCGAGCTGGTCGGCGAGGTAGACGATCCGCTTGGTCGCAGCGCCGTTGTCGGGTCGCTGGAGGCACTCAACGACCGTCGCCCACGAATAGTCTCGATCCTCCGCGACGACTATCGCCTGTACGAATTCTCGGATGCCACCACAGAGTTCGGGATGGTCGGTACAGTCAACGGTCGTCTTTTCCACATCTGCGACGTTCACGGCGGTGCCCTCGATGAGCCTCGACTCGTAGCCGAAGAATTTGATCTTGAGCGGAGCGACTACGTCCGTGAAGTCGGTCAGTCAGTGGCTGATCTCCGGGACTAACGACAGACTATCGCTCCCTATTCTCTGACAATCACTCCTAATCCGGACGGGGTGTGTTCTCGTATTTGACCATCTTCTCGGGCTTATCGGCGATGGTGTCGTAGATCTGCTGAAGTGTCTCCTCCGCGGCGAGCAGATTGTGCGTCTCCAAGAACTCGCGGCCGTCTTCGGTGAGGCCGTAGAACTTCCAGGGATACCCCTGCCGGCGCTGGTCGTCGTCCAGGGCGACCTCTGTGACGATGCCGGCGTCGATCAGCTTCTGGATGTGCTTGTAGACGGTCGCATCGCTCACACTGGGATTCAGCTCTTCGAGTTCGTACATCGATGGGAGCTGTTGGGGGTGAGCGAGAATATCGCTGATAAGCGAAAATCGTGTCTGCTGTGTAATGAAGTGGACGAGTTCGCGTGGTGTCGTGTCGTCGCCGACACCCGAACCAGCATCCATAACGATGTGTTCGACCGGGCGTAGTAAAGTAGTTTACCCGAGAGTAAACTACCGGGCCAACTCACTCTGATGAGTGTACCGCCAAGCGAGTAGGGCAGGATAATTCACTGTTACCCACTCTCTTCCCACTCCGGACGTGGCGTCGGGGACGGGAGTTCGTCAACCACAGTTCGGAGTTCGTCCTCTGTCGTCCACGGGAAGCACCGCTCGTGGAGTTCGAATTTGCGGAACTTGTTGAGATGGACCCAACTGTACGCTGCCGGCTCTTCGCCCTCATCTGCCCGGTCGTCGATCACATCCCACACCTCCTGTTCGTCGATGTCGAGACTGCTCTCTTGGGCGCGATCAACGAGCGACTCGACTTTTGATTGGACTTCATCCGCCGACAAATCGTCTGCGAACGCGATCTCGAGGGCGGCCTGAATGACGTGCTGTGTCGAGTCAAGGTTCTCGTCAGTCACCCACGCGTAATCACGTGGGAACACGTACGACTTGTCGAAATACGGCGGGTCATCGATTTCGCCCAATTCAGGCGCCTCCCCACCACTCTCCTTCTCGAAGACCCCAACGATGTAGTCGCTGTATGTCGCGAGCAACGAAAACATGATATCGAACGTATTGAGGCGGTCAGTCGGAAGTTCGAGGAGATCACCCATGATGAACGGATAGGCACCGAGCTGCTTCGTGAGTTCGTTTTGGACGGCGTGAAGCCGGCGGATATAGGGGTCGCGATAGCTCCCCAAGATGAAATACGATGTCCGCTGACTCCAGAGATACGGCAATTCACGCTGGGTGAACCGCCAGATTTCCCGTTTCTCTGCAGGCTCAAGTTCGATGCCCCCGACGGCCTCGTGAACAACGGTCATAATCTCCCCAGCGTCCGGCGGCGGGCTTGAGTCAGTCATTAGCTGCTGATTCAAACCACACCACCTTATTCCTTCTGAATCACTTTGGTTTTTTCTGAGTTAACCAACTTGGACAACCCTAACTGTTATAGCGTCCTATCTCGTACCATCACGTATGAGCGAAACCGACACTGGCGCGGCCGATGCAGGGCCGTTCGCGGAACAGCAGCGGCTGTTCAAGCTGCTGTCCCAGGATACGCGCCATCTCATCATCCAGGAGCTGCTGGGCCACCCCGCCCATCTGATGTCGCTCGCCGAACTCGAGTATATGACGGGAAAGAGCCAGGCGGCCATCAAAGACCAGTTGGAGACGTTGATCGACGCCGGGCTCCTCGCACGCTACACGTACGAACCAAGCGAGGGAAAACGTGATCTCCCCTCCCAGTTCTACGGATTCACGGAGCGGGGCGTCGAGGTCCTCCACGACTACAAGTATCTCCGTGGGCTTCCGGTCGCACGCGCTCTCTACGAAAGCACGCGGAAGACCGAGAAAATCGAACGCCACGAATCGGCGCCCCGTCCGGAGCTTCCTGAAGCTGTCGCGGAAGCACTCGAGTTCGACGAACCCGATCTCGACGCCGTCGATGGTGGTACAACCCGATAGTTCGTCGTAGAACAGCCCCGTTCTCAGTGCCGGAGACTGAAGGTATGCTGACTTCGCACCCTGGTCAGGACTCCGTCGGCTCTAGCGTGGCTGGCTCGACGTTGATTCGAAGGCGATACGTGCTGTCGGTCGATCCGGTTTCGGGCCGCGTCGGATCCAGCAGCGAGTACCCACTCGTGAACGACGCGACGAGTTCCTCACGGGCGGGGAGGTTGATGCCGAGCTGGTCGGCGAGGTAGACGATTCGCTTGGTCGCAGCACCGTTGTCGAGGCGTCCGAGGTACTCACCGACCGTGTCCCAGTCGCAGCCCCGTTCGTCGGCAGTTCGCATCGCGGTCGCAAGTTCCCGAAGGCCACCACAGAACTCGGGGTGGTCCGCACAGTCGACCAGCGTCTTCTCCAGGTCGCTGACCTGAACGGTCGTGCCCTCGATCGATGTCGACTCAAAGCCGAAGAATTTCCGCTCGGTGACTGTCGTGACGCGGTACGGGACGCCGTGGATCTCTCGGCTTTGCGCCCGGGTCGGCGTGACGACGTACACCGTCCGGGGGACCTGTTCGGTCAGCCCGTGGTGGCTGAGGGCGCTATAGTAGCCGATGTACATCGGCTCGGCGACGTGGGCGGCGATGAGGTACTCGTGGGTTGTGTACACGGCTTCCTCGCCGGCAGTGAGTGGAATGATGAGATACGTGCCCGGGAAGAGCTGGTCGAGCCAGCCCTTTTCGGTGAGCCGGGAGGCGATCTCGCGGGCGGTGTTCGGGGGGACCTCCAGCGTCGTCTCGATGTCGTCGACGGAGATGATCTGGTGACCCGCGCCAGCGAGTCGTGTAAGGAGTCGACTTTCTCGAGTCGAGAGACTCTGGCGTATATTTTGCAATCGTTCTATAGTACTCATACCTGCGTTTCCTACATAGAGTATAAACACGGGCCTGCTTTAGCCTTGCCCCATCCCTCTTAGCTTCCTTAACCAACACAAATCACTCGATAGATATGTGTTGGTTATAATCCGTGAAGACTGTGGATGGATAAATCGGATGTGGTAAGTACTCACGTCTTCCTGTGGACGTATTCTACAAGGTGTATCAGGTGACAGACTGGAAAAATGATTCTGTCGGCAGTATCTTCCAACCCCGTCTTCTGGCTGGCCCAACTATTGATGGGACATTGGATCGAGTAAGAATTAGTCATTCGATACGAAATCCCGATCGTAATCAAAAACAAGGTGGAGGGGCTTGTTGACGTGCCCATAGCGTTGACTTGCCGGCACTACGAGACACAGGTATGAACCCACGCGATATCATCCGGCGAGACTATGATTCACGCGACGGCGAGGACCCGCTGCGCGTACTGGTGGATACCGCGTCACTGAACGAGCAGCTCGCCGATGGTAATGATGCCGCCCAGCGGGTACTCGGCTATGCAGCGAACCGCGAGTTCGAATTCATTCGGTCGCCCGACACGCCCCGGCACGAGGAGCTTGAGTGTATCCCACCGTATACAATTGAGACGGCAGAGAACGGGGCTCGAATTGTCCGGAGCGATGATGATGGACACCAAACGACCGCGTCATTCTCGTATCTGTTCGGATATCAGGAACGGGCGATTCGACGGACTACAGCACGGATCTTCTCCGATAACGTTGACGCGTATGCGACCGAAGTAGAGGACGTCACCGATCGAGAGCTGGCGACAGTTCGGCAGGTGTTCGTCCACGCCGCGCTCAACAATCGTGATGAGGGACACCTGTTCATCACGAACCGAGCAGTGCTCCTTACCAACCGACGGTGGTTCGAGGCGCACTTCCCCGGGGGACAGCTGAATATCATGAGCCTCAGCGAGGCAGTCGAGTATCTCGGGCTCTACCTCCGGTACCGGGAGCAGTTCTACGCTAGTCCGAACCTCACCGTCGGAATGTTTGGCTGGTACTGGCATCTCTTCCGGTCGTTGGTTCCTCGGTATCATGTGGAGGCCGACGCGGATGACGACTATTTACGGGGATTTAGCATCCGATTTCAGAACTTGCTTATCGCCGTCGATGAGATCGGGTATCAGTTTTTCCAGGAGCCAGATAACCGGACACAGCTCAACGTCCAGTACCATTTCGACAATGCGATCTCCCTGATCACCGGCGTGTTCGATACATTAGCCCTCAAGACCGCGGAGAAGTACGCTATCGACGATCTTCGAAAAGAATTCATCTCGCTCTCGAACAACCGGGGACGGGACTTTCTGAATGAAGTACGGGAGGCAAACACCGATCTTCGTGATCATATCGCGGACCACATGGCGTACATCAATCTGACCTATGTTCTCCGACCGCTCGTAGTTCATCGCGGGGGATATCAGGACAGCCTGCTTGAGGATACAGACCAGAGGTGGACAGCGGGAGTTATCCCACTTGACCGATTCAATGAGGCAGATCGGGATGCCTTCGAGCGGTACTACCGCGAGATAGATGACGATCCCTTACCCTATGATCCGCTCACTGAGTGGGGCTTGTATCAGGCAGACTGGGCTGATGCGGGCTACATCGAACCATACCACTTCATGAAGGCCGCAGTGAAGACGCTCATCCAGTTTGCTAATGCGTACCTCCAATTGCTCGGCTATCCGGATTTCATCGAGCAACACAGAGAGGACGATGAGGGAGCGACGTTCATCGATACCTGTGATCGAATCCGTCAAAACGGCTTGACCGGCTTCTATCAGGCGTTCCCGTAGCTATCTCCGACAGTCAAGGGAACTGGCTGAAAGAGACTGTAATAGGCTCTTCAGCTCTTCCTGAATGGTGTGGGAATCCCGCCCGCGGTAAAGCGAGCGACTGTTCCGCAGCTGGGACACTCGTCGACAAACGCACAGACTCGAAGCGAGGTTTCTAACTGACGCACGCTGCTGCACACGGAGCACTCGTACGCGGTGCGATACCTGACTGACGGACGGTGATGTTGCCGTCGTGTACGGGGGTTCGATGCCGGTGTCGTCTTGTCGTGAGACGTTGCTGTCGAGGATTGTTCCCGGTTCGTCGTGGACTGATCGTGATCGAGCTGCCAGGCTGAATCGGGAAGCGTGTCGTAGATACGATCTGGCTTGCTGATGCCCATATCGAGAGCATCAGGCTCGGCTGGTTCGTTTGCGTCATCTGATCGGGATTCATCGACTGGGCTCCCGCTGACGTGTGATGTATCTCGGTGACTTGGAGAAACCGCCTGTGCCCATGCACCGAGTTCGACGGCCTCTGCCTGCTCGTAGAGCACGCCATCGATGGCGGCCGCCAGTTCAGCGAGTGGCTCGAAGATCTCGGACTCGCCATGTTTCTCGACAGCGTTCTCGAACAGCCATTCGCGGAGCGTCGCTGCAGTCTCTCTATCGACAGTATATGATGGAACTGTCTTCATTCGTTTCTCACTCCGCTCCTCGTGGGTACGACAAACCTACAGAATTCGCAGATCCCGTTGAGAGTGGCTCTTACGGATGAATCGCCCTTTCAAACTCGAGACAGTCGAACTCTGGCAGTTCAGAATTGGGAGCTCGGGCCCGGAACCACCTAATACAAAGCGGCTGGTAGAAGGACGGAGAAAGTAGAGACCGATGGTTACGTACGATTTGTCGAGGATGGATGTGGGATTGATTGCAGAGATGATTGCAGGGCGATACGGTGGTTTCCCAGAGCCGCTTGAGGAGGTGATTACTACACATGTGATAGACCGGCCTGAGGGGAAGGAGTATAGCAGAGACGACATCCGAATTCATTCGAAGAGTCGGAATCTGACGGAGGAAGTCCATCTAGGGGTATTGGAGGGTGTTACGTTGCCGGAAGATGGTGACTGGGGGTATTCGCAAGGGTGGATACCTGACGATATTCTTATGGTGCAGGCACTGACACCAGTGGAGGGCACGCCGAGCCCGCCGCATTCGCGAGAGGAGGTAGACCCGACGACGGATCTGTTGGCGTACTATGCGGTGGAGGTGAAAGCGGTATCGAGTGGGAACCGGGTTAGGTTGACAGAAAATCAGCAGGAGAGTTTAGCAACTGTAAGCAAGGAAGTGGAACGAGTCCATCCGGTTATCGTAATAGTCGACGTAGGTGACCTCCCGGAGTCGGCGGAGGTTGAGGTTGATATTTATGAGGAGTCAGTTTGGGCGGACGGTCAGATGTCGAAAACCGTCCGGGGCTAATTCCAGATCTAGTCTCACTAGTTGCGTGACACGGCTGTCAGCGAGGTTGTGGCTGCGCGCGCAGCGAAGCGAGCACGGAGCGGTGGGTGGGGCGGCGGGGCGTCCACGGGCGGAGGTCGCCACTGAAAACGGGGGAGCGCCCCGCTCAGCGCAGGGTGTCCCGTTCCTCCTCGAGGCCGACACCCGGGTCGTCGGTGCCGTGTTCGGCTTCGTAGGCGTCGACAAGCTCCCGACTGTACCGCGCGATCCGGTTTCGGGACGTTGGCACGATCGTGCTCGCCGCCGCGGCGACCTGCTCCTGGGTGAGGTGCTTGCGCGAGAGCAGGCGATCCGCCGCGTACAGCGCCGACGCCGCGACGGTGCACCGTGGCGTTCCCGGCCCGACCGGCACCTGGTCGCCGAGTTTCATCAGGTGTTGGGCCAGCCGCCACGTCCGCACGGCTCGCGCCCCGGGGATGGCGTCGTCATCGAGCGCGTCGACGACCCTCATCACGGCGTTGGGCCTGATGAGTGGTGCGTCGAACCCGCATTCGCACCGGATCTTCCGCGCCGCAGCGCACACCCGCTCGTGGGGCGCTTTGGTGTGCGTCGCGACCGCAATGTCGATGTCGTCCCGGTCGACCGATGAGGCCCGTGCGGCTAGGAGGACGGCGCCGCCGGCGAGTGCCTCCCAGGCCATCCGGCCGCCCGGCAGCCGCGCTTCCGAGGCGCTCCGGAGGAACTGTGCCGCCATCTTGACGACGTGGTCTGGTAGGTCCAGGTTACCGCCGATCATCTCGACGTCCCGGAGCCCCTCGTTGAGCCGCTTCGTCCGCTTGCGCTTCTCGCCGAACTGCATCCGCTTGTGCCACTTCCGGAGGCGCTGGACCTTCTCCCACTGCTCGTTACTGAGGGGATTGCCGTGACCGTCGGTGTTCCTCCCGATTTTCGTGTGCAGGCCCTTGTCCGTCCGCAGCGGGTCCACCGTCTCGATGCTCTGGTCGGCGTTTCCGACCAGGCCCAGGTCGTTCAGCGTCGGGCTCAGGTCGACCCACTCGTCGGCGACGATCAGCCCGCAGTCCGTGCAGAACGACTGCTCGTCTTCGGTGATCACCTGGCCCTCACACTCAGGACAGGTGGATCGTCCTGACGGCTCGTGTTCGACCGTCGGCTCGTGACCGCGTTCTTCGGTGGTCGTACTCTGTACGTCCGAAACCGTCTTTTCGCTCGCGTTGTTACTCGACATTGGTGTGCTAGCACCTGAAGGCGCTCACTACAGCGCCCGACACCCCCGTGTTCCAGCACGGGGATTTCCCCGACGTCACGACCGACAGAGCCGTCTGCGCGCTCTCGCTCGCGCCTTCGCGAGCGCCCTACCGGGCGCGAGCGAGAGCGCGCCCGCACGGAGGGACCACAACCAGCGCCGCGCGCCGACCCGCCCGGAGCGAGCTGCCAGCGCATTCCCCGTTCGCCGCGACGCAACCACGTCCGTCGCGGTCGGCTGTGCCGAGGTCCGCAGGACCCGAACGGGTGAAGCGCTGGCGTCGAGGGCACATCCACTTTAGCCCGGCAGTCCGCCCGCTACTGCAGGCAGACCGCCCGGAATGGTCGGTCGCGAGCGACGCGGAGGGCGGCAGCGGCGAGCGGCGCGAGCTGGTACGTACACACCCGTCCAGCCGGCCACGTCGCTCGGTGAACCATTCATCGCCCTAGCGGACTCAGAAAGAGCGAGGCGGCCGGTGGCTTTCTAATAGCTCGCTCTGATACCACGCGAGCAGGGAGCAGTATCTCGCGAGCAAACTCGACGGACGTGACCCTGATGGCAAAGGGAGTTAGCTGTCGAGATTCCTCTAGTGTCGATGAGCCGGCCAGTCACGCAGGACTCCGTCGCTGATATGGCAAAAACTCGTTACTCGTCCTGGAGTGCAGCGTAGATCTCCGCGTGCCGCCGGCCGTCGAAGGCCCCCATCTTGAGGGCAATCTTGCGACGCTCGGCGTCGGTCTCGGCCGCCTGATACTGCTCGTACAGCCGCCGGACCTCGGCGTCAACCGCCGTCGCGTCGCCATCGTAGACGTCGACGTCGTCAGGGGCAGCGAGATCGAGTGGCTCGTCCTCGAGAACCGCTTTGAGGAGGCGGAACCGCTGAGCGGGCTCGGCGCCGACCAGCTGCGTGACCGTCTCGAAGTCGAGCTGGTCGTCGTAGTATGTCGTCGCGACGAGCTCCTGGAACGGTTCACTGTCCGCGGTCTTGTCGAGATACTCGCGGAGAGCCTCGACGAGCAGGTCTGATCGGTTCGTGTCGTAGACCTCCGCAATGGCGTCGAGGCGCTCGACGAGAGACGCCGGCGAGTGAAAATGAACTCGCTGCAGCTCGTCGCTTGGGTCCATACGATGCGTACGTTTCGGACAGACGCTCGTAACGGTTTCGGGGCTTGCGCAGAGCACACGCTCTGAGCGTCAGGAATCGGAGGCGTCGAACTCAATCGTCACGCTGTGCGGGCAGCTCTGCCAGGAACCGGGTGGCTGCTGTCCCGATTCGAACGCCGTCGATGTTGTCGACGTCGAGGTCCACCGTAGCAGTTCGAAACGGCTCGTCGTCGACGAGCACGCGCTGGATAATGGTCCGGACAGTCTCTGAGCCATATCTGTCGACGACAGTCGCCAACGCTTCGTCCAGGTGAGCGTCTTGGTGATCCGCTCGTGGGTGCTCTGCTCGCTCGAGGACGGAGTCGACGACGTCATCGACCGATGGGTGCGCAGGGTTGTCGGTTCGCTTACGAACGTCATAGAGAGGCTCAGCGTCGGTCATCATACTTACTCCGTCGCGTTCTCGTTCGTGTCTTCCACGGCTGGCTTCAGCCGTCGCTGTCGACGAACCTCCGTGAGCGTGTCCTCCAGCGTCCCGAGAGCCTCGATAGCCGCGAGTTCATCGGTGATCTTCTCCAGAAGGCGGGCTCGCTCGATCGCGTCCGCATCGCCGGCGGTCGTATCGATTGCCTCGACGCGGAGCCGATGCTCCTCTTGCCACCCACAGTCCCAGCACGTCCGGACGACGTCGAGACGCTCGTCTTCAGCAGCATCGAGAACCGCATTGGACAGTGACGTCGACGGCGGTCGGTCCGGCCCGACCTCGAGCGTGACCGGGCCACCGCACGCAGGACAGTCCATATCCTACAGGATGCGCGCCGCGGTCATCAACATCAGGGCTCCATGAGACGGACTCACAGACAGGGCTCTCGAGGAGGCAAACCTGATACCTCAGGCTGGTCGTTGGGACGACGAACGTTCCGGTGACTCAGTAGACGATACTGTGCTCTCAAGCTGATACATTTCGGAAAGCAGGACCCCAGAGATGGCCCCTCGGCCTAAGAGAGCCGGCGACCTTCGCACACTGCATATCGCCTCTTTCTTTGGACGAAACCCGCGATATGCAAGGCGAAATAACGGCCTCAAATTGCAGAAGAATCTCGTCGGGCCGATTTGAGAGCGTAGAAAGTACCTCGACGAGCTGCCGACTCACCACTATTTCGCTAAAATTGCTCGACCACGGGGTAAGCGGGTGAAATTCGGGGAGTACCGATGTGAGCCACGAATGGCTCTGTGTCAAGAACGCCTCGCTGGATGGCTGCGCTCTCTCGGACCACACCGAAAGAAACCCCGATTCCGGCGAATTCAAGGCGTTAATCCCACTCAAAATTGCCCGACGGGATTTCGATATAAGAGAGACAGCACTACAATTCATCCTATCGATATCCTAAGAGGACACTCGTTCACAGTCCAAACTCGGTAGTAGACACGTACGGTGTGTTAACCAACAATTCGAATCAGAAACAGATTTTGTTGGTTAATAATTCACCCACTCTACTGTTTCCGAAGCTTTGGCTGTCTTTGTCCGTCCGACACAAGGCTTTTCGAGCGTCTCCGAGGAATCACGACTATGCGCCGCCGTGCCCTCCTCGCGACCGCCGCCACGTCCCTCCCCGCAGTAATCGCTGGCTGTACCAGCCCCGGTGGGTTGGGGGGAAGCAACGCCGCTGCAGAGGCCCCTACAGCACGCCTCGAACTGACACCGATTGCCGACGCGAAACTCCCAACGAAGGTCCTCTATACAGTCCGCCCCGCTGAAGGCAACGACGAAACGGCGCAACTGTTCGATCGGATTCTCGACGGTGGCGCGACAACGAAGGCGACACGGCCGCCACTCCCCGAACAGCAACACATCGCCTACCAAGACGACGTCTACGAGTTGGCATACGAGGTGATCGAGGAAACGCCGTCTACCAGGTACTCCGTGAAGGTGGATATCGTCACCGGCACGGTGACCGAGTCAGAGGCGATCCAGTTCGCTGCTCTCCCCGAAGCTGATCAAGAAGAATTTGCCGCCCACGGGCTCGCCGATGGTGATCCGGTGGGAATCGGGACGACGTTCCTCTATACGGACGCCGAACGCGAACAATCCGTCCTCGTCCCCGAGTCGGAGTACTCGTATATCACCTGGGACGACGGGGCTGAAGCCGAATGGGTCGTCGACGACGCGTACGACACGACGCTAAACACCTATCGTTACACGGCCGACCAGGTGGCGACGGCCGCCGAGTACGGCCAACAGATGCGCGAGCGGTTTACATTCGAACTTTCGGACCTTCCAGACGCCCAGCGAGAGATCGTCGAGACGACGATCGCAGATGGACCGTATGTTGTCGGGCCCGATGAGACACCGTCTGATGCGCTTGTGGCGCTCGCAGACCGGTTTCGCGGACACGAACAGGCCCACGGGCTCGACGAGGAGGGTGAAGGTGACCTGAGCGGCACGTATCTGGTTCGGTACCAAGGGGACGTGTATTGGACAACGCTCGTCGTCCAGCATAATGCGTTCCAGACGACATCAGCAAGCTGATTCGGACTATTTTACGGGCATCTTCATTTGACAGATGAGTTGATAGACACGATTTCATGGTAGTCCGATATGTACGGGGAACTCGGTCGGAGCACTGAAGTGGATCCTCGTCGCCTGCTTCGGGCATCAAGGGCTTAGCGACGCGATGCTTGGCGAATCGAATGCCAAGAGGAAATCGAGTCGTACTACGAGTCGCAGTTGGTCCGAGCCGTCGAGAGCATACTGGCACCTATTGACTGGGATCGGAACGACATCCGACGAGAACTCAACGGAACACATATAGTCGGTATCACGGACTGGACCTGACGACCCCTCCCCCCTTTTTCGAGTTGTAAACTCGTGACGGCGGGGAGGGGTGAACAGCAGGAGGGACTGCAAAACAGCCGATTGTGGCGGATATACGCGATAGAGTGGCTGAGTGCCTCATTTTCTAACTAGGAACTAGAAATGCGAAAGTTTATATCACACATTGCCTTACCATAACCGCACTAGAGACATAGAAAATATATCATCTAGCTCAGCTAGACGATTGATGTCTCGGGATGTAGAGGACAACTTCAGCGCATTCGTGGTTCTCATCCCGTGTATTATTGCGTCTCACCGCCTCTACACCAACTTTAGTCACCTCACCTCTCGTTACGCAACGGCTTGGATGGCCTGTTCCCCCGCGACTTACAACTCGAAAAAGGGGGGAGGGGGTGAAACATTCGAGATCACCAACGCGGCTTCCCCAGCAATCATGTCCGAATTCCGGCATTCCTCTCACTCGTGAACGGATTCTACGAGCGTCGTTCTTTCGCAACTATTCTGGCGCTTACTACTCGAAAACGGGGAGTGTGAGAAACACTGTATCACCCTGGGCATCATTCACAAAATCCGGATTATGTGGATTTTGCTCCGAGACCTACCTCGACTCACTTCTCCTTACAACGTGAGGGTGGGAGCATCGAACCAGGTGTATTACCGCCCCACATCTTACAACTCGAAAACGGGGGGTCCGGGTCATCGAGGAAGATCGACGACAGCGAGCTTCGTCGAACTGTTACAACTCGACAACGGAGGGTGATAGATTCCGAAGACGGTATCTGACTCATCCAGAGGATACGGGGCTGTAGTCGTTAGATAGCCTGTTTTCGCCCGGTTACAACTCCACAAGGGTCCATATTTTTATACCCAGAGTTCGAGGGGGTTCATAATGGGACGAGAGGGACGTAGAGCAGGATCGAATAATCCGGAAGGTGAGGAGGATCGTCAATCTTCTGCTGCTGATCCTGAAACTCCTGAATCGACGGATGAGGAGGTGGCGTCTTCTGGCACGTCACAAACGACCTTCGAAAACGGATCAGATCCCGCCGATTCGTCTCAAGATGCAACTAATGGCGACGGTGGCGGCATCTCAATTCGTGATCGGCTCCAAACCGAGTCGTCCGGCGGGGTCTTCGCGAACAAAGACCTCGTCCGGTCAGATACCATCATCGACGAGGACCGTATCGTCGGTCGTGACGACCAGCTAGGCCGTGTCGTCGACAACCTAAAACCGGTCCTCCAGAATGAAGGGATCCCGGATATGCTTCTGAGTGGTCCTTCTGGAACTGGGAAGTCGCTCATCATTCATGCGGTCTGCAAACAGATCGTCGAACTGTGTGAATCCCAAGGCAAGACCTTCGGGGTCATCTCAATCAACTGCGAGGGGCCGAAGACAGCAGATCGGGCTGTCTATCGGTTAGTCAAAGCTGCTGCCGACGACCTCGGCGTTGATCCTGGTGTTCCCCAAACCGGTGTCTCAACGGATCAGAAGCTGGAGCGACTGTACGAACTCATGCGAGAGTATTATGACGGTGTCATCTTCATTCTTGATGAGATCGATATGCTCGAGGGGCCGTATCAGGAAGCAGAGTACAATTCTCTCATCTACCAGCTTTCACGGGCTCGCAAACTCGCCGACTTTGATGGTCCCATCTCGCTCACGACGATCACGAACTACGCCGACTTTATGAAGGACCTCAACAGCCGCGCACAGAGTTCTTACAACCCTGACGACATCTTCTTTGATGATTACGATGCGAACCAACTCCGTAGTATTCTCCGCAACCGGCGGGACGCCTTCAAGCCAGACTCACTTGCAGATGACGTTGTTCCGCTTGTTGCTGCGTTCGGCTCCCAAACGCACGGGGATGCGCGGAAAGCGATTGATCTCCTCAGATGGGCTGGTGAATTAGCCGAGCGGCGTGGGGCTGACACGGTTATCGAGACTGATGTCCGTGATGCTCAGGAAAAATACACCGAAAATCGAAAACTTCGCCATATTAGTGGGATCTCCACTCAAAAGAAACTCTCCATCTACGCTGTGGCGGCCACTGCCCACTACGCAAGAGAACATCCTGAGTGGATCCCTGCTGGACCTGCGTTCAAGACGTATCAATTCATTGCCGATACGATGGATGCGGACCAGTACAGCCGCGAGACGTTCGTAAATCACGTCACAGAGCAGAGTACGTACGGTGTACTGGACTTCGAGCGTCGGGGCAAGGGGCGAGGCAGAGGAGTGCATATGTATTTCTCCCTCTCCGAGGATCCGGAAACGATCATGGAGACGATCCGTGAGGATTCCCGGTTCGAAGATCTAGCTCACGAGGAGGCGACTATCAGAGCGGTTGTCCGCGAACGGCTGAAGCAGTTCCGAAGTAAAAACTAATCTCGCCCGTATTCTCCTCACACTTACTTCTCGAAAACGGGGGGTGTTCGTATCCCGCGCGGTGCGTTACAACTCGAAAATGGGGGGTGTCATTCGTCGGAATGTCTCGTTACTACTCGAAAACGGGGGGTGAGTGAGCCAAGAGATTTGACGTGCCGGTCGATGTACTGTACTTTCCCTTTTCCCTCTCCCATTTACAACTCGAAAACGGGGGGTGTGTCCTACGATTTCTTTGTCGTCGGTACCATCGATGATGCGGAAACGGTGGAGAAACGACGGAAACGTGGGGTGGATGTCCTCTCCCTTCGAGTTTCAGTCCGGGTTGACCGGACCCATTCACACTCTGGGGGGTGTCGTCTGCGACGTCTCTAATGGTACTGAAAAGAACACCGGACTACAGTTCAATCTCATCTACTTGTCGGGATTCACCGGCCCCTTGTACTTCGACGTCACTGAATCGCCTTCCCGCCACTGCCAGTAGTAGTAGCGGTTGTCGTTGATCTCCTTGATCGTGATCGTCGCCTTCGCTGGCACGTCGTCCGGGAGGTCATCGGGGCGCTCCTCGATGTCGGCGTCGTCCGCCTCTTTCTCCTCGAGACGAGCTTCACGCTCCTTGTATTCGGCCAACGCCTCGGCGTAGCTGGCAACGTCCCGAAGATGCTCCGATGAGGCTTCGTTGAGAGTGTTGACGATCTCCGTTGGGAGGTTCGCCGGTGGGGTCGGGGGTTCGTAGGACATCGACTCTCTCCGTGTTAACCAACACGGACTCTCTATCCATAGTTTTGTTGGTTAAGGCGATGGGGAAAGCTCTTGTTCCTCTCTGTCTGTAACACTCCTCGAAACTTCTTTATATACAAGTTTCGTACTATGTTACACCGTGCTCCGGCGTATCGAACTCGAGGCCCTCGCCACGGTCGACCGCGGCGACACGATCTCCGAACTCGCGACGAAGCTCGACCACAGCGAGAGTTACCTCTCTCGTGCCGTCGCCGACCTCGTCGAGAAGGGGCTCGTCTACACTGAACGCGATGGCCGGCGAAAACGAGTCGTCCCGTCGGATGCTCGCGCCGTCGAACTCTATCGGGACCTCGTCCGCCAGCACTCCCACATCGAGTTCCCCGAGCTGCTGACCGGGAAGGCACTCGAGGTGCTGTACTACCTCGACCAGCCGCGAACCGTCTCCGAGATCGCCGACCGGAGCGACAACTACCGCAACACGGTCAACCGCATCCTCAAGCGGTTTCGCGACCGTGGGCTCGTCGGGACGGACGACGGCCGCTACGAGTTCAACGCCGACTTCGACCGCCTCCACGAGTTCGCCCGTGAACTCACACACCATCTCCATCGCCATCGCCTCGAAGCCGTTGCCCCGAAGGGCACGATTCTCTGGGAGGACTACGACGAATTCCTCCTCCAGGCCGAGATGGAGATCGACGCGGAGGCGTTCCACGAAACCGGCCTCGCTCGGTTCGCGGCCTTCGACCTCCAGTTCCTGCTCACCGGCCACCGCTACTACGTCTACTCCGAGGAACTCGACGCAGTCTCGCCGGCGGAGCTGTGTTGTCACACGCTGCTAATCGACGACGGCAGCCGCCACCGCTCGTACTGTCTCCTCCTGCTCAGCAACGTCGACGTCGACGATGAGGACCTCCGAGAGCAGGCGGCGAAGTATGGCCTCGAAGACGGAATCGACGCCTTGCTCCGCTACCTCGAGACGCACGGCGAGGTCGACGATGACCGGCTCCCGGAGTGGGACGAGTTCCAGAAGCTGGCGGCTGACTACGAGGTGCGACTATCCTGAGACCGAACTCCGTCGCCAGCCGTGGCGTCTGCCAGCGTCAGTTCGGGTCGTAGGGATTCGTTGCTGTATCGAGCCGATAGACATCCTCGATGGCGTCAAAATCGTCGTCAAACGTATACAGGTAACCGAGCCCTTCGGTTTGCATATACGCGACAATGCAGGCGTCGACGAAGGAGAGGGGTTCGTGTTGACGAAAGAGGGCCTTCCCTGTCGCGAGGGCGTCGGTAGTGAGCGAGTCAATGTGGAAGCGGGCGTTTTCTTCGATTCGATCGAGGAGATCGACGGCTGCGTCGTGGCCGGCGTGGGTCGTGAGGCCGTTGAGCGTTTCCGCGAGCACGTAGTCGAGGACGACAGCTTCCGGGAGCGTTCCATCGTCGATGCCGTGGAGCACGGGAAGCGCGGCATCGTGGGATCCATCCCGCCGATATGCGGCGGCAAAGAGGACTGTCGTATCGATGAGTGCCCGCGGCATTTACTCGACGTCGACGCCCCAGGCGTCGTGATCGCTCGTGACATCGGTCGGCTCCTCACCAGCGTAGCCGTCGAAGTCGGCGAATGTGCCCGGTTGCTGTTGGATCACGTGGACCCGAATGCTCCCGTCGTCCTCGAGATGCCAACGGAGCTGATCGCCATCGTCGATATCAAGTTCACGCCGAATCCGGGCGGGGATGTTTGCCTGGTTTCCGGACACCTTGCTTTCGGCGTCGATTCTGTCGCTGCTCATATCTCCCGGTACGTGACCGGCCGTGAAAAGTCTAGTGTGCCGCCACACTACCACGCACTCCAGAAGATATCGTTCTAGTTCGAGGGTGCTGGAAGGCGCCCATCCGGACGTGGAACACGACCCTGTTTTATTTCGTGATCGACGCGACGCAGATGCTTACAGCCGCCTTCGGGTGAGCGCTGCTCCCAGTCAGGACAGGTACACGACTCATCGATGACGTCGACTTCGTACCGGTTGCCGGACGCGGACTGCACCTCGTAGCGGCCACCTTTCGAGAGGAGCGAGACGTCCATCGCTTCGGCGACGGCACGCTTCGTGCGGGGCTCGAGATCGTCCTTCGACTGTGCGTTCTCGTCGACGACCAGTCGGTCGCGAACGTCGCCCGTTCGGCCACCGTCCGGAGCGACGGCTTCCGCAGGGCCACTGAGCCGCTCGTGGAGCACTTCCTCCACCGGATGGCCTTCCGGCCACAGATGACATCCTCCCCGGCGTTTACGCCGGGGTTTCCTCCGTGGGAGTCTCAGCCGGTCTACGACTCGCCGGAGGCAACATTCCCGTCACGGTGGACGGTACTCGGGTCTGTGCGCTGTTCTTTGGGACTTTCGTGAGGGTGTGGTGTCCCCGACCAGTTGTGGTCGTCCCACTCGAACCGCACGGGCCGTGCCATCGACCTGACTGCCTTCTCTGTGTGCCGCTTCAAGAACGTCTCTGACGCTGTGAGGTCGGCGTGCCCCTCGAATCCACACGGACACGTTAGTGTGTCCTGATGTCGTTTCGTTCGGTCTGTTGAACCGCACTGCGGGCACTCCTGGCTTGTCCACGCTTCCGACCGGACTTCCACCGAGATACCGTATTCCTCAGCAGTACATGCCAGCCGCTCAGTAAACTGCTTGAACGCCCAGAAGTTGTGGGTCTTGGCATTGGTTTCGACCGACCAATGCGTGTCCAGCACGTCGGTCAATCCACCGATATACACCGTGTCTACGCCGTCCTCGTACAGCCGTTCGATTAGGTCACGACACAACGCTTCCTGTGCGTGGTCGCGGCGGCGGGTTCGCTTCCGATACAGCCGCCGGATACGCTCGCTACTGTATCGGCCTTCCTGTAGCTTGGACTGTAACCGGGCGATTTCTCGCGTTGTCTCACGGAAGCGGTTGAACAGGTCCCGACCTTCGTACAGGTATTGGTCGCCGGTCGTGGTGGTACAGGCGACGAGATTGTTTGCACCAATATCCAGAGCGGCCTTCTCTGCGGCCAGTGGAGTCGCCCGTGCATTAGTAATAGTCACGGGTTGCGAAGCTCGGAAGGTGCAATCAGTCTCATCGTACCACAGGTCCAACCGGCCCTGCTTCTGGTAGTTGGGCCAATTCGGGTCGCCAACGATTTCCAGCCGGAGCCGCCCGGTATGGTCGTATCTGTCTTTCAACTCGCTCCCGACCAGTATCTCAAGTCGGGACCGCTCGCCCCACTCAACAGTGTATGCGTCGTTGCGAATGACGCCTTTGAGGACACGCCCATCGTCTTTGTTACCACGGAAGCCCGGCGGTTCCGGGTGTTCCGTAACGGATGTGTTCGACTCGTCGTGATACGCCTTCTTTGTATCGAAGAACCCGCGCCACGCTTCGCCATTTTTGCGTATTACCTGTTGGGTGGTGGACGCGCCAAGTACACCTTTGTACTTGCCTTCGAGACTGCCGGTGTCGGCGTTCCACACGTCCTCGTCCTCAAAGCCGTCTTCGTCGTTGTAGCGCATAAGGCGCTGATAATTGACCTCGTTCCAGAGAGCGGCGGAAGCGTCCAACAGGTCCCGTAGTAGTTGCTCTCCCGTATCGGAGAGGGGACGCACGGCGAACGTGTTGGTGCGCTTCATCAGCCATTTCCAGATATGCTCGTTTGGAACTTGAACGTCAGCCAACCACGGTGAAAGTAGAACCCAATCATCTCGTTGGAGACTCAAGACCAGCATTGACGCAATGGTTCTCATCGGAGCTTACGCGATTCACGCCCGCCGTGAACGGCAGGATTCTCTCGCTGTCAAAGATTGACCTCACGGCGCTCGCGATGGTCGTAGGAGCCGCACGCGGCTGCACTCCCGGTCCAAACCCGCCAGGTACCGAGCGCGGTCATCATGTCGACGATGTCGCGGGGAACCGTCTGGTGGTTGTCCGGGAAGAACACCCGGAACCGGGTACACGCCTCCTGCGGCGGGACAGTCTCCCACCAGTCTTCGCTGGAGCCCCAGCTGTCGAACATCGCCTCGTCGCTCCCGTAGCCGACGGTCACACCGTCGATCGGCGTCCAGTCTGCTGGGAGGTGTTCTGCCTCGCCTTCAAGCACCCGGAGGACGGCGTATCGGAGGTACTCGTGGGCTTGGTTGTCTGTCGTTCGAGCGATCTGGTTGTGCTGCTCGGCAACGTGCTCGGCTTCCTCGAGGACTGTCGTGAGATAGCGGTCAGTCATCATTCGACGGAGGTCAGAACGCGCCTCCGCCCCTCCGGGGGCGCTGAAAAACTTTCAGTAGCTGGTAGCTCGATTTCTTTATTTAGAATTGACTGTGGAACCGCTGATAGATACCTAGGCGTTGTACATATCGGGGGTAACAATCTCTTTTCAGCCCGATGACTTTCCTTTCAGTCCAGTGGATTCATGGCTAGGGAAATCATGAGCATATTCCCTTACTCACTCGTTCTCGTGCGACTCATAGCCGACGGCTCTGGGCCGACTCCTAACTGACTTATGACGCCGGGGGACCGGACTCTCCCCCGACGGTGGCCTCTGTCTCGGGTGCTACCTCGCCGAGCAGCCATACTGCGCCGCCGGCTGCGAGGAACAGGCCGCCGAGCGCGGCAATTGCCGTGGTCGCCGTGGTCGCATCGGCCATCATCCCGGCCCCAAGCGCCAGCGGCGTCCGGAGCGTCATGTAGAACATCGACACCGCGGAGAGCAGTGTCGCCCGTCCGACCCCCTTCGATGTGGTCGTTGATGTACCCGTTGGCAATGGGCTGTACCAGCGGCATCCCGGTTCGCATCGCCGCGAATGCCGGGAGCGCCAACAGCGCAACCCACAGCGGCACCACGAGCGCGACGGCCGTCACGGCCGGCACGACCAACACGGCCTTGCGGACGCCAATGCGGTCCTCGATCGTGCCGGCGTAGTAGCCACCCGACGACGATACTGCGGTGAGGGCGGCGTACATCACGCCAAGGCCAAGCGCCAGCGCCGCGCCCGCTTCGCCAGAGCGCGCCGCCGCGGTCGCACCATCTGCGGGGATCCGGACGCCGAACCCGGCGGCGTAGGGGGCGAGCGTCTCGACCGCCATCGGTTGGACGTAGGTGTGAGCGACGCCGACGACGGCGTAGAACAGCCCGACGTACAACACCAGTGACCGCAGTGGCGGTCGAGCCAAATGCTTGCGGATGACGGTGAGGGCTTCCAGCGGGCCGAGCCGGTCTGCTTCCGCGTCGTGACGGTCGGCGTACTGGCGGTTCTTCGGCAGTGAGAGCAGGGTAATGAAGCCGAGGCTGTTGAACGCGACCGCGGCGACGAAGGGGTAGGTGGGTTCCAGCCCGTACAGCAGGCCTCCCACGACCATCGAGACTGCTGCGGTCCAGTTCTGCACCGCGTCGCCCCGCCCCCGGAGATGGCTGAATTGCCCAGTGTCGAGGCGTTCGTCGAGGGTATCGTACAGCCACGCGTCCATGCTCCCCGAGCGGAACGTCAGCGCCACCGCCCACAACGCGTAGAGGAACATGTACCAGAGGAACCCCTTTGCGAGGACGAAGCCCGCCAGCGACCCGACGGTGAACAGCACACTGAGGAGGAGGCTCGCGCGCCGCCCCAGCCGGTCACCGACGTAGCCTGTCGGCACCTCGCCGACGACTGACAGCACTGAGTACAGCGCCGACAGCGCCCCGACCTGCGTGAACGTCAAGGACCGTAGGAGAAACAATGTGAAGATAGGCGTGATGAACCCGACCGACAGCGTGGCCCGGTAGAGGTAGTATCGGCGCACCAGCGCACGGTCGGACGGAGGGCCGAACATATCTGACCTGTCGCTCTACGACGACTAAAACGCTCGCTGGAGCCAATTTTTGTTTGGAGATTGATACGCAGGAGCTACTTACCGAGTCCGAACCCTCTGTTTCGAGATTAGAATTGAATGAAGAAACCTCGTCCTATCTACTACTTAACCAACAAACCGAAAGCAAGCCGTCCCTCTGTTGGTTAATTATTGGCGCTCTTATGTAGAACTACGGAAAGACCCTGTAGTTACACTGAGCCAGCCATAATCTGGGAGTATGTCTTCTGCTCAGCCGGCGTTCGGCGCGATGTTTCGAGAGCTGATCGAGTTGGGCATCGTCGAGATCGACACCGAGCCGCTCGATGCGGCCATCGAGCGGCGACTCAAGGAATTCTGGGAGAATACGTCCTGTCCACGGTGCGGGCACAGCTCCGTTCAAACGTGGTCGCATCTCGACCGCGTGTGGTGCCGTGACTGCAACTTCAAGCCGGTCTACACCTACGGAACGCCATTTCATGAGAAGCACCTCACCTGCGGCGAGGTACTTCTCGCATTCACGCTCTACGCCGATACATTGCTCAGTATCAACCAGATCGCGCCCTTCCTCGGGCGAGCCTACAAAACCGTTCACACGGCGATTCGGGAGGCGGAAGCCGCGATCCATCGCGGCTTCCCCGTCGTCTGGGGCCTCCTCGACCAGACCATCGCTGGACCGACGCAAGTCGACGAATCTGGCACAGTCTGCTCGGGCTACAAGGGACAAGAGCCGCCGCGAAGCAGTCGTTCTCGCGGCGGTTCGTCCCAAACTGGCCGCTCACGCTGGCGGGGCCGCCACGGTGATCAGCTGACGCTCGTCGCGGCGTGCCGCGACTCGCTTCGCGTGATCCGCGGCCAGCTCGGCATCGACTTCAGCGGTGATCTGGAACCAGTGATTCAGGAGGCTGAAGACCTCTCCCAGCCACTAGGAGAGGTTTGGACAGACGGACTCCAAGCCTACAGAGAGATGGAGCGTGACCACCGAACAGTCGTACACAAAGAGAGATACGTATCCCCCGACGGCGTCCACATTAACCAGGCTGAGTGCCTCTTTTCGCTTGTTCAACCGTGGCTGCGGAAGTTCCGCGGCCTGTCCAAGCAGGGCTTGGAACAGGCCGCTCACACGTTCGGCCTTATTCGGTCGCTAAACCTTGCCGGCGCATCCGTCGATATCATCATCGACTGCCTTGTTATGGGGGCGTTCCGCAGTTCTACATAAGAGCGGTCTCTATTAACCAACAATCGGTGAAATCACTCGCATATTGTTGGTTAAGGACAGAGCTTACCCCTCATCTTCACGCAGCTCTTCGGCCTTCCACTTGAGCCGGCGCAGAATCTGCGTTCGATTCTGGTGGGCGTTCTCGTAGGCAACGCACTCCTGGAGGGTTTCCATATCCGGAATCGTCGCGATACCGGCCTTGATCAGGCGCGTGTTCGGTGCTTCCAGACGCTTCTCTGGAGGGAATTCGTCACTCTCTTTGTCGTCAGTGGTCCCCATCTCGAAGAGCCTCCACCCCTATGGGGCCGACATAAACAACTCTCCGGACGATACCGTCCCATCTCTAATGGAGATAAAACCGATACAACGGTTACCGTAATGGTCATCCCACGCGAGTGTTTACAGGCACGTATGGACCGAAAGACGATTTCCGTCACCGGGATGTCGTGCAACGGATGCGAACAGAACGTGGAGACCGCCCTGCGAAACCTCGATGGTGTGAATCGGGTCGAGGCCGACCACGAAGCTGACACGGTCGACGTGGTCCTTGAGGAGGGGGCCTCCAACGACGACGTGAACGCGGCAATCGAACAGGCTGGCTACGACGTGGTGGCTTAATCGCCCGTCACTCGACCATCTCCACGCTCGCGTCCGTGCGTTCGTCGAGGGCGAATTCCGTGTTGACACCCTCGCCGGAGAGGAGTTGACCAGCGAAGCTGTTGGCGAGGACGGCCGAGACGGATAACACCATCGTAAGCATCGCGAACACCGGATGAACGAGTCCCGTGGTCGCGGCGGCGACGCCGACGCCGTTGAACGCGAAGGCTGTCACGAGATTCTGGCGAGTCTTCCGATAGCTCTCGTTCCCGATTTCGTAGGCGTCCATCACGCCACCGAGCCGATCGCCCATCAGGACGATATCCGCCGACTCAATGGCAATATCGGTCCCGGCGCCGATGGCAATCCCGATATCCGCCTGCGTGAGTGCGGGGGCGTCGTTGATGCCGTCGCCGACCATCGCCACCCGGTGGCCGGCTTCCTGCAGGCGACCGATCTCTTCGCGTTTCTCGTCGGGCAGAACGTCGGCCATGACGCGATCGATGCCGACCTCCTCGGCGACCGCGTTCGCGGTGCGCTCGTTGTCCCCGGTAATCATCACGGGCGTGATACCGGCGTCGCGCATCCGCTGAACAGTCTCGGTGGCATCGGCTTTGATTTCGTCGCCGATGCCGATCAGGCCGATTAGGTCACCGTCACGAACAATCCCCGAGACAGTGAGGCCGCGGCCCTGGAGTCGCTCGATGTCGTCGCGCCCATTCGATAGGTCGATTCCCTCGTCACTGAACCAGCCCGGTTTGCCGACCAGCACGTCGTCGTTGCCAACGGTTGCCCGGACGCCCTTGCCGGTCACGGAGTCGAAGGCATCGGGGTCAGCGTAGTCGACATCTTGCTTGTCAGCGAACTCGAGGATCGCATCGGCGAGAGGATGCTCGGAGAACGCCTCCGCGCTGGCCGCCGTCGCGAGCACATCACCCTCGTCGACGTTGAGACCAACGATCTCACTGACGGCGGGTTCGCCGACCGTGATGGTGCCGGTCTTGTCCAACACGATGTGGTCGACGTCCGGGAAGATCTGGAACGCGTCGCCGGAGCGCATCAGGATGCCGCGGTTCGCGGCCTTCCCACCGCCCCGGATGAGGGCCAGGGGAGTCGCCATCCCGAGCGCACAAGGATAGCCCAGCACGAGAACGGCCAGCGCTGCGAACGCCCCGCGCTGGACATTGGGGCCTGCACCCCACGCAAGCGGTGCGACCACCCAGAAGAGGAACGACAACCCGGCAATAGTCAGGACACCTGGGACGAAGTACTTGAGCACGCGGTCGGCGAGCTGAATGATGCCGGGTTTCATCGCCCGCGCTTCCTCGATCTCGCGAGCCACTTGGTTGAGGAACGCGTCCTCACCGGTCGCGGTCACCTCGACGAGGAGCGTGCCGGTCTCGTTGACGCTGCCGCCGATCACCTCGTCGCCTTCGGCCTTCTCCTCGGGGATGGACTCACCGGTGGCAACCGACTCGTCGACTGTGGATTTACCCTCGACGACCTCGCCGTCGACGGGGATGTTCTCGCCGGGCTTGACCCGGACGCGATCACCGATGTCGAGGTCGTCGACAGGGACCTCCTCGACATCACCGTCATCACTGACGCGGCGTGCCGTGTCGGGCTGGAGGTCGAGAAGGCCTTGGACGGCTTGGGAAGCGCGCGTGCGGACGATGAGGCTGGTGTACTCCGAAAGGATGTGATAGGTGGTGATGAACACGGAGACGGCGAAGAAGTGGACGGTCGGGAAGCCAGGGAACACGAACAGGCCGAGAAGCCCACCAAGTAACCCTGCGAACCCGCCCGCTTCCAGGAGAACGTGCTGGTTGAAGATCCCCCGACGCAAGCTCTGGTAAGCTTTCTCTTTGATGTATCGTCCAGGGCCGAACATCGTCCCGAGCGCCAGCCCCAGCGTCACCAGATCCATCGCGAGAGATGACGACTCGAAGCGTCCCATCACGAGAATCATCCACCCCATCAGGGCAGCGACAACGATAGATGCGCCGCCTGCGAGGAGGAGGCGGCGCTTCCCGTCGGCGAGTTCAGCCTGCTGTTGCTCGTATCGCTTCGCTTTGTCCGGGTCGCGGATGGTATAGCCCAGGTCCCGAAGCGTATCCTTCACTTCGACCTCGCTCAGAAGGTCGTCGTCGTATTGGACGAGAACCTCCTCATGGGCGAGACTCACGTCGACGTCCTCGACGCCGTCGGTCCGACTGTAGGCCTTCTTGATGCTCTCGGCACAGAACGAACAGGACATCCCTCCGACGTTGAATTGTTCTTGTGTCGTTCCCATCGTGGTCACTAGTTACCGAGCAATGCGGATAACCGTTACGACGAGAGTTATAGCGGTATCGAATCACTAATACTGCTATCGAGAGAGTGGCGTTACTCTTACTGTCGTCGTCCGCTTACATGGTCACAAGAATGGCGCTCCTCGAATCCGATGTGCCGATCCGCGAAGTTGTGACGACGGACCCGGAGAAAGCGAAGGCGCTGGAGAACGACGTCCGGGCGAAGATCCTCGACATGCTCGCTGCTGAGGAAATGACGATCGAGGAGATTCACGACGAGTTGCATCGTCGCAGCGAAAAAAAGGCGGAAACGACGGTGCGCCACCACGTGAACGTCCTGAAGGACGCCGGGATGGTGGAGATTGCACGGCTCGAGGAAGCTGGTGGTGGGACACGGAAGTACTACAAGTCGAATACGCGGGTCTTCTCGTACGACCTTCCAGAAAGTAGTGGAGAGCAACTTGCTTCGGCGCAGGACACGGCTCGTGAAGAGCTAGCTGCGCTGATCGAGACCCTCGCCGAGCAACACGGCGACGAGGTCGAGGCCGTAGCCAAGGAGATGAAGCCGTGTGAATACTGCGAAACCCAGCACTACGAGGAGTTCGTCGTTCGGGAACTGCTCAATCGCGCGCTCATCGACCTGAGCGAAACCGGGGAGCTCGACGGTCTCTTATCGACAGCCGAGTGAGCGATTTCGGGGCGAAATATCGCCTGCTCTGAGATATGGTGACTTTCTTCAAGACGCGTTACGACGGCTTATGAGCACCACCAGCAGCGGAGTTGATGATCTCTGGGAGCGTGGGGTGGATGTGCATCGTCTCGGCGATCTGTTCGGCGGTCGCGCCGAGTTCGATGGCGAGGACGAGTTCGTGGACGATTTCAGCACCCTGTTCGCCCACGACGTGCGCTCCGAGTAGTTCATCCGTGTCGGCATCCGTGACGAGTTTGACGAATCCCTCGGTCTCACCGAGTGCCTTCGGCTTGCCCTGGTCGGCGAAGTCCTGACGGCCGATGCCCACCTCGTACCCTTTGTCACATGCTTCCTGTTCGGTTAACCCGACGTGGCCGACCTGCGGGTCGGTGAACACCGCCCACGGGACGGTTCGGCCCTCGGTGCTGATCTCCTCGTCCTTCGCGAGGTGGCGGTACAGCAGGTCCGCATCGTCGCGAGCGGAGTGAGTGAACATCGGCGAGCCGCTCACGTCGCCGATGGCGTAGACGCCGTCGGCGGTCGTCTCAAAGCGGTCGTCGGTTGCGACGAACCCGCGCTCGTCGGTTTCGACACCCGCCTCGTTGAGCCCGATTCCAGTTGTGTTCGGCTGACGCCCCGCGGCGAGCAAGACTTCCGATGCCGGCGTCTTGACGGGTCCGTCCGGCCCGTCGGCCTCGACCACAATGTCGTCACCGTCCGGCACGAGCGTCGTCACGGATGTCTCGGTATGAACGGTGATCTCCTCGTCGGTGAACACGTCTTCGATCACGGTGCTTACGTCCGGTTCCTCACGAGGAAGGAGCCGGTCACCGCGCTGGAAGATGGTAACGTCTGCTCCGAACCGACTGTACATTTGCGCGTACTCGGCGCCGACGTAGCCGCCGCCGATCACGACCAGCGACTCCGGAACCTCGTCGAGAAACAGCATGTCGGTGCTGTCGAGCACTTCGACCTCGTCGAGGCCGTCGATCGGTGGTCGCAGCGGGCGGGCACCCGTGTTGATGACGATCCGGTCGGCCGTGAGTGTCCGGTCTCCAACGCGGAGTTCGTGGGCCGATTCGAAGACACCGTGTTCCTCCAGGAGGTCGATGTTCTCGTTCTCGTCGACGTTGTCGTAGGCACCCTTGCGGATGCTTTCGACGATATCGTCTTTCCGCTGGACGATGGTGTCCATGTCGGCAGTAATCTCGCCGTCGATATTGATGCCGAACTCTTCACTGCGGCGGGCGAGATTCGCGACTTCCGCACTTCGTAGCATTGTCTTCGTGGGGATACAGCCGCGATTCAGACAGGTTCCGCCGAGGAGGTCCTCCTCAACGAGGGCCGTTTTCATTCCGGAGTACGCACTCTTCATCGCGACCGGGAGGCCGGCCATCCCGCCTCCCAGGACGAGCAGGTCGTAGTCGTGCTCGTTACTCATCGGTGAACCCCTCGTTCTGAGTGGTGTAGCCACCGGCTGTTCGTTCTTCGTTGGTGGGTTTCCGTGCGGGAATCATCGTAGTCTCGAGTTCGGTCATAAGTTGGATAGTGTTGGTGGAATGGCGGTTCTATTCGACACAGCAGCTCATCGTCGAGGTGTCCCGGCGGAACGCCTGGCAGGCGTGTTTGAACGCCTCGCTGAACGTGGGGAATGGGTGGACAGTGTCGATGATGCCGTCGACGGTCAGGCCGAACTTCACGGCGAGCGTCGCTTCCATGATCATGTCGGCGGCACGTGGACCAACCATGTGGACGCCGACGATCTCGTCGGTCTCGTGGTGTTTGACGACCTGGACGAGGCCGTCAATGTTCTTGACGGCTTTCGCCCGCGGGACGTCCGCCATCTGGATAGTGCGGCACGAACAGGTCCCGTGCTCGGTCATGTACTCCAGTTCGGTCGTCCCGACCGCAGCGACTTCGGGATCGGTGAACACGACTGCCGGAACCGCACTGTAGTCGATGCTGACGCCCTCGTTGCCGAACGCGTTCTTGACGGCGTGGTTGCCTTCCTTGGCGGCGACCGTCTCCAGTTCAGGCTCACCGATCACATCGCCGGCGGCGTACACGTCCGGGTTCGTCGTTTGGAACTGCTCGTCGACGTGGATCGTGCCGTCGTCGTTCGTTTCGACCCCCACCGTCTCCAGGCCGATGCCCTCGCTATTCGGCTGGACGCCGGCCGCGACGAACAGCGCGTCGCCGGTAACTGTCTGCTCGGTGCCGTCGACGGTTGTTTCGACGGCGACGCCTGATTGCATCGCTTCGGCTCCACCGTCGCCAGCCGGTGCGCGAACGCGCTGGAAGTCGTTGCCGGTGATTACTTCGATGCCTTGGTCCTCGAACGCACGCTGCATCTCGCGACCGAGTTGCCCTTCCATCCCCGAGAGAACGCGGTCGGAGCGCTGGAGGATGGTCACGTCGACACCGACGCGGTGGAGGATCTGGCCCCACTCCAACGCGATGTAACCGCCACCGAGCATCACGATACTCTCGGGGAGGTTCCGTTCCTCGAGGATGGTTTCACTCGTGTAGTAGTAGACGTCGTTGAGGCCGTCGATGGGTGGCGCCCACGGTGAACTGCCGGTCGCAACGAGTGCCTTCTCCCCGGTGATCCGGGCGCCCTCGTCGGCGCCGTCGACGACCTCGATGGTCGTGTCGTCGACCAGCTGGCCGTAGCCCTCGTAGATGTCGGTCTCGAAGTGCTCGGCGACGTCGACGTAGTTTTCCTGCCGGAACCGTTCAACGAGTTCGTCGGTGCCGTCCAGCGCGGCTTCCCAGTCGACGGTCGGTTCGCCGTCGCTGTACTGGACCGCCTTGAATGGGTTCTCCTGTGGAGTGGCTGCCTGGTCGCCTACCGCGAGCAGATGCTTGCTGGGGACACAGCCGACGTTCACGCAGGTGCCGCCGAGCGGTAACCCTGTATTCACCATAGCCGTCGAGAGTCCTCGGCCACTTGCTTCGGTGATGGCAGCGAACGCGGCTGTCCCACCGCCGAGAATCACGAGATCATAATCAGGCAACACAGACATTCTAATACTCGTTGTGTCGTTTGAGCCTTTAATGTTCTTCTCTCAACGCTCACAATAGCCGTTCCGTGTCCTCTATTTTCCGGAAGGACTATAATCAAATGAGAGTTTGGTTATTGTAATGAGCATCAATCTCCTCCAATCGAACGACGACGTAAACGAGGCGCGTGCAAACATCTTCAGCGCGCTGGGGGATCCGACCAGACTCCGCATTTTCCAGACACTCGTTGAGTCAGACGAACCGCTCAACGTCAGCGAACTGTGCGACCGCACCGGGCTCGGGACGAATCTGGTTTCGCATCACCTCCAGTGTCTGAAGAACTGCCAGCTCGTCGATGCGGAACGCGACGGCCGCAAGAAGTACTATGAGGTGAGCCGGCCAGAAGCCGTCGAGATGCTCTCACTGGCCGATGATTGTATTCGCCAGAATATCGAGAGTGTTCTCGGGTGCGAAGTCGTTACCGAGGCAGAAACCGATGAGCGGTGACGCTGATTCGTGGCTCCCGTATGCGGGGGTCGGTGGCCTCGTCGCGTGCTGTCTCGGCCTCGAACTGCTCGGTGGGGCGGTGGTGCTCGGTGGCCTTGCGGCCACAATCGGCCTCTCGACCGGGCTGACGTATCTAGCGGTTGTCGGCCTGGGCGGGTTGGTCGCGCTGGGACTCGCCGCCGGCTATCACCACATCGGGGAGGTGAACGATGGGCTTCTCGGCTGATGGGTCGCCGTGGGGGCTCCTCGGACTAGCGGGCGCACTCAGTCTCTGTTGTATCGGTACTGCGGCCCTCGCAGGCGGGGCCGCAGTCGCCGGTGGGACAGCTGCTGGCGCGACTGCTGTCAGCGGTCCCGCAAGTGGACTCGGTGGTATCCTCGTGACTGCACTCGTCACTGCGCTGCCGCTAGTCGTCATCGGCCTAGTTCTCCGCCGGAGAGAGCGACAATGACGGGACGGGACGTGTCAGGTCTGTGGAGACGGTTCTGCTGGTGGATGCTGCCCTCCAGAACGCGTGGGGGTAACACAATGTTCCATATGAGTTGGTTCGGCTTCCAGATAGACGCCACCATATTCACCCTATATCAATGACTCCGCAACAGCAGATTGTTCGTTCGGATAGCCATGATGAGCGTACAGCACGGTGGATGGATCATTGTCTCCTGATTCGGGGGCTGGTCTTCGCCGGCGCATTGCTGTTCGTGCAACCGGTAGCAGCCCATAGCGGCAGTACCCACGCCAGTACCCCACACTGGGCGTTTTTAGTGCTGATCCTGGGTGGGGGTGTGGGTATGGGAGGTAGTGCGTATCTCGGGCAACGGGTGTGGAGTGACCATCCAAAACAGACTCTCAGCGGGGTGCTGATTGGGCTCGGAGTTGCGCTATTCGGGACGATTGCCATCATCCAAATCCAAATCGAACCCGTCGGGACCACCCCAACGCTCCACGCGTGGTATCCCCCACTCGCCGTGGGCATGACTGGGTTACTCATGTCGGGGAGCCTGTTGCTCGGCCTCTGGCGGTGGCCAACTCGCCCCGAATACAGTGTACTCGGACTGGCACTCGGTATCTGGGTGGGGTATCCAAACCTGATGCCGAACAGCGGGTACACGAACCCGGTTGGCTATCTGCTCGTGGTCGTCGTCCCGCTTCTCGTTGGTTACATCCTGTGGATGGATATCTGGCCAGTCGTTCGGAGTGACGCAGTTAACGGGCTCTCCGGGCGGGTGGGTGGACTCGTCGCAGCGATGTTCGGCGTGTTCTTCCTGTTCTCCGCGGGGTTGTTCACCGTGAATCCAGAGCAGGGGGTAAACGGCCCGACGACCGCGTTCCTCACGACGGCGAGCTTTGCGAATCCGCTGGTTGTCTGGCCTGCCGTCGAATTCTACGTTCCTTCGATCCCACTCGCGGGAGCAATGTCCGTGGGAACCGCACTACTCATCGGCACGCTAGTCGGGCTCATCGGGCTGAATGCATCGTTGATGACGGCGGTCTGGCAACGTAGCTTGGAACTGTCGTCGTCGGGTGGAATCCTCGGTGGCCTCGCCACGACGGGCGCAACGGCCTGTTGCTGCTGTGGACCTGCGGTGTATGCGGTCGCGAGCGTGTTCTTCGGCGTCTCGGCGAGTCCACTCTACTGGGCCTTCATCAATCCGGCATCGCCGCTCGGGGCGCTCTTTTTCGCGACTGCCGTCCTCCTCCTCCTCTGGAGTGGCAGTCGATTTGCGATCCGACTTACTGAATCTGATGTGTACAGTAGATTCACGTGAATACATATCTGAAGAAGAGGATTTCAACAGAGCCAGCCATAACCATCGAACCGCTGTTGCGCTGATTCAGTTCTACCTCCGGCGCCTGAATCCGGACTTCGCCATGCCGGAGACCTCCATAGAGACCGACTCAAATTCCTACGACTGGCGAGAATGGGTGAATGAGTACATCAACGAATCGAAACGGCTGTTGACTGTTCGGCGGAAAAACGTCCTCTTCAAACATCTGCATAGCTTCGGTGCGAGAACGCTTGAACGAAAACACGCAGTCGAAATCGACTTGACTGAATACGAGCTGGATATGTACCCGAGTGAGGCGAAAGTCGTCTACGCGGAGAAGCACGAGGATCTCTGGGTAACGTTCGTTGAGGAGGCTGTCGAACGTGCTGGCTATCCGGAGCTTATAGAGACGCAAGGACTCTCGAAAGCAGAATTCGCGAAAAAGATCCGGGATCTCGACTAAGTGGCTCTATTAGTCTTGGAGCGTGGCGACTGTTCGGCCCGTTTCCTCGGCCTCCTCGCTGCGCGACATATTGTACGTCGCGAGCGCTTCGTCAACCGTCTGGTCAAGATTCATTGGTCAACCAAATTATGGCTCTTCTACCGTATAAACGCTTGCATAGCTCTAGAGAACATAGATTGGTGCCTTTCCCAGGCTCCTGGTCAACCTGTTCATAGTCGATACTAAGCGTATTGGCTCTGTTGAAATCCTCTTCTTCAGATATATTCTCGCCTGAAACAGCCGGTCGATGAGAGCTGCGAATATGCCACTACATTCTTCGAGACTCGGTAGAGATACTCCCATACGATTCGTCGTTCTGTATCCGAATCAGAATCCCACGTTAAGTGCGTCTCAATTCTCAATCTCATCGAATAGGTGAGCGACTCGTTGTTCAATTTCATCACGTTGCTCCCTCGTCTCAGATGCATTTAGTGACCAAACACGATGTTCACCGTTCCACTCATTGGGTCGGAATTGATCGACGGAACAACCCATCGTCACGATGTAATTTGCATCCATACCGTCCTCTGCGGTAATTCTGCGTGGAGAGTGGTCGCTAATAGTAATTCCTTTCTCTTGGAGTGCCTCGATGACTTCATCATGGACACTCTCAGCGGGGTCAGTTCCTCCTGTGACGATGTCAATTTGGAATCCACGACGGTCACGCTCTCGTTCCGCGAACGCTGTCGCCATCTGGCTCCGACCCGCGTTTCCGACGCAGGCGAATGCGATCTTTGTCATTATATTCTTATTCGTCTTCTCACGACTACAAGCTTCTGCCCCTGCGCAGGTAGTAGAAATCAGACGGTATAACCGGGCACAGACGCAACTCCTGACCAAATGGCTCTGTTGAAATCCTATCCTTCAGACATATCTCGTCTAAATCAGCCGGTCGAGGAAGACTGCAAATATAGCGTACCCTTGTGAACCATGCAGTGTGATTATCCGTCTTTGCCACGTAGGGCTAATAATGAATACATCTGGACCAACAACGAAGGAAGAACTCAGTCACACTCTGGATGAAGCTATCCTACAGGCACATGAAAACGGTGTTGAGATAGAGAGTGGTGCGTATCCGCTTTATCATGATGACCCCGATATTCCAGACGTGGAAATCATGTTCTTCCTACTACAATCGTAGCACACCCGAATTAATTTCTATCAGCTCATGCTGTGCTGTTGAGTGGTTGTATTGGTCGATTTTGTGCGAATGAGCGACTATTTGACTGTATCTCAGTTAATCAAAAGTATGGGTGAGAGTAAGATTCGCAAGCATTTATCAGTGCATACGGCCTCTCTATGTTAAGCCAATGACTTCACACAACAGATCCAATGATCTATTCCGAGACGACCCTGTTTCTGCCGACGAAGACGTAGCGAAACTCCGCCTCGAACTCAGAGACTACTCCCTTGAGCAATTAGAGGATATTGGGTTAGTCAGTTGGAACAGAGAGGACAATGTAGTTCGTAAAGGTCCTTACTTCGGTGAAAAGTATTCGTGTGAAGAAAAGAACCAAGACGGCTGATACTTGGTTCCTCTCGCCTTGTTGAAACCCTTGCTGACAAACACGACAGGTGAGTAGATAGAGAGGAGATGGATGCTCTCCCGAAGTCACGGCTTCTTCGATTCGTTGAACGGGCTATGGTAGTGGCTCGTCGTGCTGTGGCACGGTTTTCGAGTCGCTATTCACGGAAGCGGTTCACGCTCCGACAACACGTTGTCCTCCTCTGTCTCAAAGTGAAGAAGACGACCACGTACCGCGACCTCGTTGACGAACTCATCGAGATGCCCCGCATCCGTGACGCCCTCGATCTCGATTCGATCCCTGCACCATCGACACTCTGCAAAGCTTTCGACCGCTTGGAGATGGCTGTCTGGCGAGTGTTACTGAATATCTCGCTTGCTGACTTGCCACTGAACGGTGTCACCAGCATCGATGCGTCCGGGTTTGAGCGAGCGCATGCCTCAACTCACTACACGAAGCGAACGAACCTCACCATTCGGCAGTTGAAGACAACGCTGTTGGTTGATACAGCGACCAACGCCGTTCTCGATATTCACGTAACGACGACACGAAAACTCGATACACAGATTGCGCCACAGGTGGTGAAACGGAACGCAGCATCCATCGCAATCCTGGCTGGTGACAAGGGATATGATGACCAGACGCTCCGGCAGGTCACCTGGAATCACGATATTCGACCACTCATCAAGCATCGTGAGTTCACCTCACTCCACAAGGCATGGAATGCACGGTTGGACAGCGATCTCTACCGAAGGCGGAACATGAACGAGACAGTCAACGCGGCGATCAAACAGAAATTCGGAGCATTCGTCCGGTCACGCCGCTGGTGGAAGCAGTTCCGCGAACTCGTTATCAAGTGCCTCGTTCACAATCTGGAGCGAAGCCTCGATGTTTCACACGAGGACGGCGGATGTCCGTGATTCCGAGACGAAAGGACTGCTGAATATAGCGCGTGTCTCGCGCGGAATCCTTGCCGGAAAAAGATCGGTTGCACCGGCCAGTAACGATGAGATGTCGGCCGTTCGGCACAGGCCTAGTGCTGACCGCGCGAGCATCCGCAAGCGAAGCCAACGAGGAACGACGACGAGTAAAAGATTGCCTCGCAAACACCGTGGCCGGCCGAGTATCCGGCGTGTGAGGACGCAGTGGCTCCGAAGTGACGTTCTACGAGTGGTCTGCTTCGGTCGGCTCGTACACCCGTATCCATCCGTCGCTCTGGACTTTCACGAGGTAGTCGGAGTACTGAAACTCGACAGTCCCTACGCCCTGCCGAGAATCCCCGGCTCCGTTCGGCCCGAAGAACGCCTTTTCGATCGCTGGTACGTCCACGGAGTCGTACAGCGGTGGCGATTTCACCTCGCTCAGAGAGACGCCGTCGGCCTCTGCGATGGCGTAGATGATTGCGGTCGTGAGTTCCCCCTGGCCATTGTGTTCGTATTGCCGCTGTGCTACCTGCGTCCCGTGCGTATTGGCACTGCTGGTCAGGTCGTCTTCTGCCATCGTACTCTCGTCAGCCCTCTTGCTCATCCATGTCACTCTGGGCGTGCGTTTCCTGCTCCGAGTCGAGGCTGGCACCTATCCCTTTAAGGGCGGTCAACACTTGGTCGGCGTGTCTGGCGGTCGTGATCGTCTCGGTTGCTTCATCGAACGTAATCACGCCTTCGTCAACCAGTTTCGGGACGTGGGCGTGGTATAGCGAGGCGTACACCTCTTCACGCTGGTCTTCTGTTACGGTGTGTTCAGGAACGTCGTTCTCCCACGCGGCGATTTTCGTCGCCAAGTCAGTCAGCGACCATTCGGTGTCTTCGAGAAGCGTGTAGCATAGGTAGCGCCGTCGGGAGTGCGCCAATACCTCGTACACCGGCTCTATCTCCAAAATGTCCAGCGGCGGCAGTTGCGTTTCCGGTGACGCGGAGGCATCGGATGTTACTACCTCGTCGGAGTCGGGTTCACCTGCCATGACAGAGAGAGAGAAGACTAGAGAATATAATAATTCCGCCTATACCCGTCGGGACGGGGGTTTTCAATGCTGAATACGGCCGATTTGCGTTTTCATACTCTCCATTTATTGACCGCTCGAATGAGTCGCCATTCCCGACGTTCTCGACTAGTGATGTCACCGGGGCGTCTGAGGACGCGGCAGAATTGGGTGGCCAGATTGAGGCAAATCATCACACGGTGCAAAGTAGCACGGGTATATTCGTTTCTGGCGCAATGATGAGGGACGGAACCCCGACTGCACACTATTCGTTCGTGCTCCGATCATGAAGGGGCCGTTTGAGCCGGGATACCGGACGAACAGACAGTCTCCTCGTTCTCCTCGCGTGGCTGGCGCGCGGGACGCATCACACAGTACGCTCGTTCCGCAACAGCCACCACCCACCAATGCCCGCATTCGACCGCGAATTCCATGCAGATAAATGGTCGCAGACACTCATCGACTACCTAGCGGACGCCGACGACAGAACTGCATCGCTTGATGCCTTTATCGAGCACATCATCGACCAAGAGACGGATGCAGTCACACCCGACAAAGTGACCGTCACCTACGAAGTAGTAAACGCGTGTCCCCCGACGCTCGCCGAGAACGGAGTCGTCACGTTCGACGAACGACCGAGAGAATCAACTACCGACCACCAGCAGCGTCATAACCTTGCCTATCCGCTTCCAAGCGGTTCCCTCGCAGTTCGTGTGAAGCGATACCGACCCACTGCTGGTCTACGCTCTTCGTCAGCACGGGTTCAGAGAACTATCACCGATTGAGGGTTTCAACAAGGCCATCCGTCTCTAACCCTTGTTCAATTAGTTCGCGGTAGGCTCGCGGATGGCGGATACCATTCTCACGAGCGTACTCTTTGACCCGCTCGTGCAGGTCGCCACCGCGCTCCATATCTATCTCAGTTCGCACAAGAATTTGTACGTTTTTGGCACACTAAATACTTACGTTGGGCATTCAGTCTGGTAACAGCCACGGAAAGTGTGACACGGGAATTACACGATTCTCTCCCTCCCTGTTCGCTCCTCGGTTCCGACAGAGCGTCAGAACACTCGTCACTCACGGGGAGGCCGGAATTCTCTCACTGTATCAAGATAGTCCTCTGGGTCGCGAGCGACCTGGTAGCCACCGCGGGTCCAGACGTAGACCGCATCGATGCCAGTGTATGCATACTCCATCCCCGCGAACTGCGGGAGAACATACGCCTCCTCAGAGAATGGCTCTATCCCTTCATTATCAGCAGAAGACACTCTCTCTTGATCTAGATAATCACGCACCAACTCATAGGGGTTCTCACTTGTGAGGGGTTTCAGAGCAACTTCTTCCCCAATTCGCTCACTGAACGCGTGGTACTCACTCATCACGTCTTGCCATACCTCGGGAGCACAACCAAACAGCATGCATAGTCCCGAACTGTTCTGATCCATCAGGTGCCGAATGCTGTTGAGTGTTGCCTGTTCATCCTTTGGTGAGAGTCGCGTTGCGGACTTGCTCGTCGACGGGGAGCTCGGCGCTCTCGAGAGTGATCGTTATTCGACACGCTGACGTCTTGTTGGTTTCTTTCATTTGGTTCGCCTCTGGGGGTACGTTTGATTCCCCTGCACCCCTTTGGGGGAGAAAAACTATCCCCAGCTGTTACCCTCCGGCGTTAATGGGTGGTTCCACTCTCGAGAATGGCAACGATATCGGAGAGATCGAATAGCCGGAGATCATCACGCTCGTCTGCAGCTTCCTCGACGGAGCGTTTGAACCCGGAGCGGCTGAACAAGGCGAATTCATACGTCGGCTCACCACCTCCGGTGGGTGTCCAATCGATTTGCTCCACGTCGTCTTCGAGGTCCGCGAGCACGTCATAGCCGAGGGGGGTGTTGGTAAATTTCGCTTCGCCAGCGATCAGCGTTGACTCGTCAGTTGGTGCGACGACATCTACTTCCTGGCCCTTGTACCACCACTGGCTTGGCACCTGTGTGAGCTGGTAGTCTGCATAGAGCGCCGGCACTGCCTGGTGACAGAGCGATTCGAACGTTTCGCTGACGAAGTCGGGCAATTCCGGTTCGATGAGATCTGCATAGGCGTTCTCGCCGTAGAGTTCATACTGTCCCTCGCGGCCGTAGAGATACCGGAAGTAAAACCGGAATACGGGATCTCGAATCTTGTATCGAGTCCGCTTGCTGCGCGCCGGATCGGCGAGTGCCGGATGATGTTTCTCGATGATCTGGAGGGTTTCCAGCCGGTCGAAGTAGTACGACGTGTTGGTGCTCTCGATGCCGGCTCCCTGGGCGATCTCGTTTCGACTGCGGTTCCCGCTGGCCATCGACTCCAGAACCGAAAAATACGTGTTCACCTCGTTGAGCTCCATCTGGAGGACGGTTTCGGGCTCGTCGTGGAGTGGGCCATCCGGGTCGCACAGCAGCCGCGTGATGTTCTCTCCGAAGCTCTGTGATGGATCGAGCGGGCTGAGATATCGGGGTGTACCGCCGAAGACGCCATAGACGAACACCCGTTCTTCGGGATCGTACGTCGGCACGAACTCTTGGATGGAGCGAAACGGCAGCTGGGTGAGTTCGAGGCGGCCATTCGGTGTCTGGGATATCCGTCCGTAGAGTGGCGCACCGCCATCGAGGACGTGGGTATGGATCATGCCGATTGCAGAGCCTGTGAGTACGAGCGTCGCCTGACTCTCTTCGACAGCTGTATCCCACAGATGTTGAATGACAGAGGGAAGTCCCCCGTTCGATTCGATGAGGTACGGGAATTCGTCGATAACGATGATGGCGTCTCTGTCGGTGAGATACGTTAAGAGCGGTTCCCACTCCTCTTTGACGGCCGTGATGTCGGGATAGGTCGACGCTGCGGCCTCGACGAACCGCCTGAGCTGTGTCGTCGCTGTTCCTTGGACTGCCTGATAGTACACGGCTTCGTCGCGGTCGGCAATCGATTGGCGGACGAGTTCGCTCTTGCCGATCTGGCGCCGCCCATAGATGATTGCGAGTTCTGCAGTGCCACTCTCATAGAGGGTCTGCAACCGATCGAGTTCATCGATACGATTGACGAACTGGTCCATACTCCCAGTCGTTGTGGGAGATACATATGTGCTCCGAAGTTAGGAATCAGACTATAATAGTCTGAACTATAATATTCTAATCCCTAATACGGTGGGTCAATCATTCGATCCTTCATATACAGGTGGTCAAGGCAGAGAGCCTCGGGGCTTGAACCCGAGGGTGAATGCCGGCAACGCCTGACCTATCAACACTAATCTATACCTTTACAACACCTGGGTCCGTCGATTAAGGTATGGAGAAGTCGCTCACGAAGACACTCGTCTTCCAACTCCAACCCAAGAAAGAGCGACTTCTCTCCGACGCGTACCACGAAGCCCGATGGGTGTACAACCAGGCCATTCAATTAGCGAAAGATGGGGTGGACTGGGACGACATCTCGCCACGTCTTGAAGACGAAGCTGACCTTGTAAAGAACACCACCCAACGCATCATCGCCAAGGCATTTGATGCACTTCAGCAGTTCTACGACCGCGACGACTACAATATGCCCAGTCACGAGAAAACTGGACCGTACCCGTTGCGGATGAACTTCACTGAAGGCTACACCCTCACACTCAAAGACAGCGAGATACACTACCGTATTAGTGCTAAGCCGTACAACCCGGTGGACGGCACGCTTCGTGGCGCACCCGATACCCTCGAACTCCTCAAACAAGCCCTCGAAAGTGACGAATGGCGAGTCGGAACCGCTGAAGCGATGGCTCGTAACGGCAACCACGAACTCCACGTCAACGTCACCCATCTCAAAGCTACAGTTCAAGACAAACACGACGCTCAAACCGTCGTGGGAGTGGACATCAACGAGGACTGTATAGCACTCGCTGCGCTCCACGAAGACGACATCATTGACTCCGTGGTCATTGATACCCGGAAATCAAGCAAGAGCGCCACCGATACTTCACGATGCGGAAACGAATGCAGAACGCGGGGCAGACAGCGTTTGACTGCGTGTTCGAGGACAAGGAAGAACGATACATTCACGACCAACTTCACCAAGTATCCCGACGAACCGTGGAGTGGGTTCAGCACTTCGAGTCGCCGCTTGTTGTGTTTGAAGACCTCAAGCACATGCGAGACTCGATTGACTACGGCACTCGGATGAACCGTCGGTTGCACTCGTTGCCGTTTCACAAACTCCGTTCCTTCGTTGCGTACAAAGCGGCGTTCGAAGGGATTCCGAGCGATGACATCGACCCGGCTTACACCAGTCAAGCGTGTTCTTTTACGGGGTGTGAGCATACGGCTCGGTCGAATCGTCGGAAGAAGCGGTTCAATTGCAAAGCGTGTGGTCGGCAAGACCACGCTGACCGGAACGCGGCAGTGAATATCGCGAAGAAAGGATTGGAGGAACTGAATCGAAATGTGCCTGTTCTCAACAGCCTTCCCGTTGTTCGGAAGGTGCGACGGCAGGCATCGGGGGCCGTGGACGCCCCGACCGTGACCCACCCGACTGTTCGAGGCTATCAGGCCGATGGTCGCGTGGGAGTGTCCGACTAACCCACGGGAAGCCTCGGGCTTGACCCCGAGGCAGTTCACTAAGGCTCCGACAGACATCCCCGAATGTTCCGTTAGTCGTCCTGTGAGCGGATTTTGCTGGCCCGCTGTTCAAGTCGGCGGAGGATCTGGATGCGCTGCTGATTCGCGTTCTCGTAGGCGACGCAGGCTCGGAGTGTCTCCATGTTATGAATAGTCGCGATACCAGCGTTGATGAGTCGGGTGTTTGGTGGTTCGAGACGCTGTTCCGGTGTGAGACCGTCTGGTTCGACGGATAGATTCGATGAGTCGCTCATTTTGTTCGCCTCTGCCCTCTCAAGGCGACAAAAACAGCTGCTAGGCCACTCCCGGTCGAAGAAATTCCTTGTCAGAACTCTACGTTAGTTGGACGGTAGTTCGCGTCAGTGTCGACGCTGTCGTACATGCGGCCGAGCATGTCGAGTGCTGACTGGAAGTGCGCGTAGTGCTCGTTTGCGAACGCCACGGTTTCTTTGAGTGGGATGACGGGCCGTCCGTCGACCATCTCGGCCTCGATCTGTGGCCGCGGCTCGAAGATCACCTGTATCGAACCATCGAGGTCGTCAGCGGACTGACGCTCCTCTGCAGTCGGGATCCTGAACCGGTCGAAGAATGCCACCCAGGCGTCGAGGTCGGACTCCTGGACGGCGATGAACAGCGGATAATCCCCCGGGTCGCGAGCAACCTGGTAGCCACCGCGAGTCCAGACATAGACCGCATCGATGCCGGTATAAGCATACTCCATCCCCGCGAATTGCGGGAGGACGTACGCCTCTGAGATCGACGGTGGCGAGGTGTCTGCTGCCGCCTTCAGGAACTCGAGACCGGCGTCTCGGATTGTCTGATCGACGAGATGGAGTCCATCGTCGTACGCGACGTATCCCGCCTCCTCGAGGCGATGCACGACGCGACGGATCGTCTCCCGATTCTCGTCGGTCTTCCGTGCGACGCCTGAGATGGAATCGCCCGGGTCAAGCGCGAGGATGACCTTGAGTTCCTTCTCACCGCACACTTCGTACATTCTATGGTTACACAATTCTGTGCAATAGTCAAAAGAAGTACTATTCGTGTGGGTCGGCTGGCTGGATCTGGCGAGTGTCCTCAGCGAGGTCGTGGATATACTCTCGGAGGGTTTCCATATCCTCGCGGGCGTCTTCAAGCGTCTTACCCTTCACTTTGGCCGTAATCTTGTCTTGGTCGCGGGTGCCAGTACCGCGAGTGAGTTTGACGGTGAGTCAGTAACCCACGACCTAAGCCGTGGGCTTGTCAGTGGACTCCCCTTCTGACTCTGTAATAGAGTAGGCATGGAACTCGCCATTCAGGTTCAACGTCCCTGACGTCAGCGCACACTGACAGGGTGCGCCTCCACTCGAAGACGTCTGCCCCGAGTGGAGTCGCTTCATCAGTTTCCAAGCAATGTTCTTACTCGCGTTATAATCCGCGTTCAGTTCGTACGCGCACTTCTGACACGCGAACTGGTGCTTCGACCGTCGATTAGTCTCGTGGGTAAACCCACACGATGAACACCGCTGAGACGTGTACGCCGGACTCACCTGCTCAACCTCGATGCCAAACATCTTTGCTTTGTATTCGACGTATTGGTGCAGACGACGGAACGCCCACGCGTGGAATCGCTTCGCACCAGCCATCCGCTTGCGAATATCTGTCAAGTTCTCGAACGCGATATGTGTACAGCCGCGGTCACGAGCTTCTTCGAGGATCTGAGTCGAAGCCTGATGCAATTTGTCTTGCATCCAGCGATGTTCGCGGTCGTTCATCGACTGAATCGCCAGGTGCGCCGATCGCGTCCCCGTCCGTTGCATCGAACCGCGAGTCTTCTCGAACTCTCGGCGTCGATGATTCATCTCGTTGGCGTTTCCGATGAATGCGCCCGTTGAAGTTACCGCGAGCGAGCCGTCCACGTTCAGGTCCACGCCAAGGACTGTTCGGTGCTTGGCGTCCTCAGGACGCGACACGTTCTGATGAACGTCGGAAGAAGGAGTTGTAGACTGTTCTTGCTCGTCGTGTTCGACTCGGCGCATCCGCGCATGGAGATAAAACGACTCTGAATGGCGGTCGTACTGCAACGTGGACATTCGAAACTCGTAGTCCTCGTTCAGTAGATACTCGCCAATCGGTGTTCCATCTGGATTGTTAGGAATCACGTAGTCGCACTCAACACGACCGTTCACCGTTGAAAGGGAGACGTGGTCGCGGTGGAACGTCGCAGAGCGTTTGTCATAGACGACGCTCCACGCATCGAAGTGTGGTTGACTCGTGTTCTCACCTTTTTTGAGGCGAGCGACACCGCTTTTCGTGGCCTCGATCGCGCGTCGAATCCCCTTCTGTACGAGGTTCGCGGTCAACTTCGTCTCGCCACGGAGTCGTTCGTAGAGGGCTTTCTCAGCTTTCTGTTTTGAGGTTATACAGTAATCGTCCGGGTGTCTCCACGCCCACTTTGCTGTAGTGTTCGCACAGTGGAGGAACTGGTCTTTGGTTTGATGGAGGTCCTCGCACCGTTTGTCGGGGACGTCGAGTTTGACTTGGACAGTGCGAATCACCTCCATCCGTGGTTCACATATTAGACTAATTTTTATAATAACTTGGATTAAAAATGGGGAGTTGACCTGCGACCGCTCTTGGTTTGTGGAGAGGGTTGTCGGATTTCTATCACGGCTAAAGCCGTTGGCTTCCTCCTTGGAGTTCTGTGAGACGCCGACATCGCTTCGCTCGACGTACTCGGTTGGTGCCTGACGCTCACTCTGCGGCGATTCTGCGCTCGTACGAGGTTGCTGGGTGTGTTCTGACATTGATAGGTCTCTGTGATCGTTAGTTGACGGACGGTGCGACTGGATCGTCGACTATCTCACGAAGGGTTGTATCTATCTCGTGTCCGGTGAGTCGCCAGCAGTTGTCGGGTTCTGTACACTCTAGCTGGCTCACCACTTCGGTCTTGAACGCCTTGTACTCCGCCAGTGCCACCTCCTCATTGTCAGTGTAATCGAGCAGGAGGGCGAGTGCGAGTTGCGCCGGCCCACTCCCACCATATCCCCATTCAAAGCCCGAAGGACTGTGATTCGCCAGCTCGAGACTCCGATCTGGCGTGAGCTGTTCTTGGTCCGATTGCTTCTCGACGATGGTGCGGCCTCGACGACGGTAACCGACGTAGATGACGTCGGGATCAGCCGAGGTCCGTGACTGTACGCGCGAACGTGGGTCGCTGATTCCACTCATAGGTTGGTTCGCGGGAGGCTCGTTTGATCACCCCCGCACCCCTCTCGGGGGTTCAAAAACAGGGCGGGGCTGCGTTCGGCAACGTATTTGACAGTTGCAACGTACTGTCCAGGTATATCGGAATGGCTGTACTGGACGATCTCTCAGGGTTTGAGTTCGAGGACGTGATAGAGGACGTCTTCCGAAATCTCGGGTACGAGAACGTCCGTCAGGCCGAGCGAACCGCCGACGAGGGGCGGGACGTCATCATGGAGGAGGTCGTCGACGGCACCCGGTGCGCGATCATCGTGGAGTGCAAGCACACGGGGACGGTCGGGCGACCAGTCGTCCAGAAGCTCCACTCGGCGATCGCGACCTTCGACTTCGACGGCCCGAAACGCGGGATGGTCGTCACGACCGGCCGGTTTACGAACCCTGCTCAGGAGTACGCCGGCCGCCTCCAGCAGAACGACGACCCACATCTAATCGAGCTGCTCGATGGCGAGGATCTCCGGGAGATCGCCGACGAGATCGGCCTCGACCTCTACAACGGTCGCATCGAGATTCTCTGTGACGAGACGCTCCGCCCGTACGATCCGGCCGCCGATGTCGACGCGCCAGTCACGGAGGCGTTCCGCGACATCGAGAACATCGAGGCCGCCGACCTCCCAGACCCACACTCATCGGTGACGTTCCGCCCGGTGGTCGCGGTCACCGCGGACACGAACGCGGTCTTCGAGACGTCGGTGGGCGTCATCCACCGGATCAACGACCGGACGCGATTCGTTGCCCACGCCGAACGCGGGCAGCCGAAGGTCGTCGACGAAGACGCCGCAACGCTGGTCACCGAGAACCTTCACGCGACGGTCGACCTCGATACCGAGCAGTTCGCGGAGGTGTTCGATGACGTCGAGGAGCGCCGGTTCGGGCAGACCCAAACGGAGTACAAGGAGTGGGCCGTCGAGCGGCTCCAGCAGCATCACACGACGACGGTCACCTACACCGGCGACAACAACGTCACGTACAACAAGACCTGTGAGCCGAACCGCTCGGACATCTCCGTTCAGTCGATCGAACCGGTGTATCTCCCCGAGGTTCGCCAGACGACCGAACTCCAGGCGTACACCTACCCCTACGAGTATTACGCGGCAGGCCCCTCGCGAGTAACCGCCGAGGACGGCATCCATCGCTGCGTCCACTGTGACACGAGCGGCGGCGACGAGACGTACACGTACTGTCCGAACTGCGGGGCCATCGCCTGCTCCAGTCACATCAGAACGGAGCGGCTGGAAGGTGAGCCGGTCTGTACGGGCTGTGCAGTCACCGAGCGGTTCGCTTTGAAGACGAAGTACTTCTACGACGAACAGAATCTCGAGGCGTTCCGCGAGGAGTACGCCGAGATGCCGCTCCACGAAAAGGCGATGGAGAACAAGTGGCTGGCCGGGGGGAGCGTGGTCGCGACGATTCTGCTCGTCGTCGGCCTACTCGTCATCGGCGGCATCATCTGAGCGGGCTAAGCGTTCACGCCGGCTCAGCGACCAGCTCTTCGAGCGCGTGCTCAAGCGGGCCGTGGAACTGCCAGCTGGCCCGCTCGAAGGCTTCCTCGCTCGGGCCATCCCACCGGGGGAACGCGGAATGACCACTCACCTTGACCGTCCACTCGGACGGCTCCTCGAACGGGTTCCGGGTCGGGAGTTCGACGACGTAGAGGTACTCCTCGTCGCCGTGGATGCCGTCGGCTGGGTTCTCGACGCCGTGTCCGAGCAGGAACATCGGCTGGTCGAGGTGCTCCATATTGTCCGGCTCGAGGAGTTCCGAGGGTTGGTCAGCGTGGATGCTCCGATCACGCCCTTCGTCCACGTAGAGGGTCATCGTCGAGAGCGTGTCGAGGAACAGGAACTGGGCAGCGGCGTACGCAGGCCCGCGCTCTGTTCGTGTCTCGTCGAGCAACTCTTTCAGCTGGACAAGGTCACGGAGGACGCTATCGGGATATCCGTCCGAGTGGCGGTAGATTTGTGCGATGCGGTCGGTATCGGACTGTTCGCCTGCGGTCTCACTCCGTTGGATGAATCGGAGTTGACTTCGTGTCGACATCGATCACCGCCGACGCGGGTGCGCCGGCACCCATCGCCGGCGCAGAAACAACCTCTCCTGAATCGAGGGAGTCGCTGGAATCTCGACGAAGGGTTGTCACTGGATAACTTAAACCCGGTTAAAAATGGATTCCGAAATTCGCAAGGCTGCAGTCGGGTGGGGTCCTTGCTCGGAAACTGATGCTGTTCCAGCCCAAAGGTATGGGTATGTCATCGGAGTCTGAGAGAGCTCACCGCTCCCCGATCCAGATGAGGTTGCCAGTCGGGCCGAACGGCAGCGTAGTCTGTACGAGGAGGCCGCCGAGAATCCAGACCGGGTGGTGCCAGCGATGTTCATCGAGGACTGCGCCCGGTGCGAAGCGCTCGCCGATAAGCGGCGTCGTGAGGGCTTCTATAAACACTTCTATCGGACACTCCCCGATCGAGAGACGGCGGAGCTGTCTAGCGACGATCTCCCTGAAGAGATTCAGTCCGCTGCGCCCGTCCATCGTGCAATCGATGATACGACTCTCGAGGACGAGAGCGCCGACGTGGCCTCCGTCTCGGAGCTGTGGGAGCAGATCGGTACTGGTGAGCACCCGGGCAAGCTGTGTCAAGCTCCGCTGGTTCACTATATCGACCGTGAGGATTGCTATATCCACGCAGAACCAACGCGGGTCGGCTTCAGCTATGGCCTCCCCGTATTCGTGTACAAACGCCGGCAATCGGACAACCACTACGGAGTCTTCTTCTCGAGTGAGAAGGCGTATCTGTGGCTCTGTGGGTGGATTCTTCACGCAAACGGATTCTTCGACCTGAAAGAGTTCATCCCATCACTCTACTTCTTGAAGGCCTCGGACCCATCCACAGTTGCTCCTGAGCTGGTGTCCAAAACAGAAGATCTCGTGTTTCGTAACGGATTCCCCGGCGTAGACGCGCCCGAAATCACCGACCTTCCGGACGGGGTCAATCTGTACCAATTCCCGTACAGCAAGGACACGTATGCGGATCAGTTTGCTCGGTGGCGTCGTCTCTACTTCGACGAGCGAACCCCTCGTGGGTGCGGAGACTGCGACGTGTGTCGGGCGTAAATTCACCGCCCTAACGCGCGCTCTACGCCAGGTGCGACACCTCTGATGGTTCCTCGACGTCGTCGAACTCTGCACGCTCCACAGGTTCCCAGTCCTCACCCGGCTCTGGACTCCACCAGTCGACCTTGTAGGCGCCCGGTGCGCCGAGAATCTTCACTCGTGCCGACCCATCAGGCAGGTCGCGACGTAGCTTCTCGTCGACGTGGAGGTTCCAGGTCGTGGTTGAATCGAAGCAGGCGAGCACGGCCTCCTCGTAGCCGCGTGTTTCTCGGGATTCTTGGAGTTCAACCTGGGTGTTGCAGTTCTTGCAGAACACCCCCTCGAAGGGGATGTGAGTGAAGACCTCCTGCCCGCAGACGGGGCACCAGAGGAACTCGAACAGTGCCTCACTGTGTCGGTCAAGTACTTCGAGACTCATTGGTTGACTAACCCGGCCGTCCCGGGCCACCACCTCGTGCCCGGCCGAAAAACAGCGCCCAGCTCTCACTCACCGTTCAGCGCCGTAGACGATGCGTGAGGGGGCTTCGTACCCACAGTCGGGACAGTCGTACCACCGCTGGACCTTCGCCCCGTCTGCTGCCTTCTCGCCGACGCGAACGTCGTCGTTCGGACACTCCGGACAGCTGAGGTCCGGAGCGGGCCGCTCCCGGAGCTCGTCACGGAACGACTTCGCGTCCTTCGTCTCATACCCCCGCGACCAGACCGGGTAGCCGTCGACGAGAATCACTCCGCGCCATTTGTACCGGTAGGAGTCCGGGGCTCGATGTAGGACGGCTCGCGCACTGGTCTCGGTGTTCCGATACGCGAGTGTCGGCGAGCGGCTTTCGCGTCGCCAGTTGGTGATACGGGGCATTATTCAGAAATGGACGTCAGCGGGCACGATCCAGAGCCCTTCACTTTCTTCGAGTAGTCGATCCAGCTGTCCACGGTGGCGAATGCCGGTTCCGTGTTCGGTGTACAGGAAGATCGTCGGGCCGTCGTACGCACCGACCTTTTGGAAGGCGTGTCGGGCGAGGTCCTCGTCGCGCATGATATCCTCGTCGGAGAGCTCCTCGATGGCCTCTTTCACTCTATCGAGATTACGCTCGAATTCCTCCTTCGTCGCCTCCCAGCCACGCTCGAGCAGGTCTTCGCCGTCATCAGAGTCGACGGGGGCTGCAGTCGGGAGCTCACCCCATCGCGCCTTCCCCGCAACGGACGTGTCCTCCTCGTCGAACGTGACGTAGTAGTCGAAGACGGCGCCGGCGTGTGGGTCCGCGCCGACCAGGCGGTCGAACACCGACTTTCCGGTGGCCAGCGCGTCGTCGTGCGTCGATGCCTCTACGAGGGCGTAAATCACCATGTGCATTTCGAACACCTCGAAACGCCGACGCACCAGGTGTCGTTGGTCGCTCCAGATGCGCCGGCACCCATCGCCGGCGCTCAAAAAACTCTCCTCGTGACGGCGGATTCTCAGGATTCGTCCGCTCGTTCGACAGTGATGGTCAGGTCGCCCGACGCGTAGTCAGCCTCGAAGTCGACCGCGAACGCCTCCGCCTCGTAGGCGGCGTGGTAGGCGTGGTGGCGTTCGAGCGAGCCTGTCGCCTTGAAGTGGAAGAACGCGGCCGCCGTGTAGGGCTTGCTCTGTGTTTCGACCTGTGACTCGACGGAAGCGGGAAGCGCGATCTGGGGCGTCTCCGTGTCGATACTGGCAGCGAACTCCTTCGCTTCCTCGACGGTTGCTTGCGAATGTGCCGGTGTCTTGCCGGTGAGCACGTTCACCGGGGTTTCCGTCTCGTCGGTGAACAGGACGTCTTCGTACGTGTACGTCCCGAGGATCGCCTCGGGATCCAACTCGCAGTCGTGAAACGGGTCGTCGTGTGTGGTCATCGGATCACGAGCCTACGGCGGGGCTCACCCATTCCTGCCCCTGAAAAACAGCAGCGGCCACGAAGCAGACCGAACTAGGAGTGGTTCAGGCTTGCCTTCTCGAAGGGAGATTCTCCAGTCGGAATGAGCAGCTCCTGTCGGTCCCCGACCCGCTCAGCGAGCTTCCGTTTTAGGTACTGTCTCGCCGTCGACGGCGTGAAGACGCCCTTGTCGATCATGTCGCCGACGACGTCTTTGCGGGCCGCGAACTGTCCCTGCAGGTGGCTATCGCCGACCGGCTCGCCGTCGTACCAACGCACCGTCGCGAGCGCGCCGTTCCCGACCGTCTCTCCCTGTTCGACTGTCTCCGAATCGTACTGTAGCCCAAACCACAGCGTCCGATAGGCGGTCACCTCGAACGTCGTCGACACCACGAAGAACGCCTCGTGGTGGAGGTAGTGGCGAGCGAGGCGTGGCGACACATCGACATCCTCCGCCAGATTCGTAACCATGCCGTCCGAGACTACTATCAAACAGCCTCCGGTCAGCGACCATCTGACTACGACCAGCACGACAGGCTCACAGAATGGACAGACCGCTGGCCGACGTTTGCGGACCCATCACAACATGCCGCACAACAGGCCATCAGCCAGATTCACGACGACATAGAAACGCTACAAGAGCGCCGCGATGAAGGCTACAACACTGGGCGGTTGAACTGGCAAGGAACTGGTGAATTCCGGTCGGTGTCGTACAATCAACCCCGTCGCTGGAACGTGGATCACAACACGGGCGACGACCGACTCGTGCGATTCCGACTCGAAAAGATTGGCTGGTTCAAACTCCGAGCAGAACGCGCAGTACCACCAGCAGAGGCCATTGACGAAGTAGTCCTCAAAAAAGAGCCAACCGGTGAGTGGTTCGTCTCACTCGTAACAACCGTGGAGGACACACCAGAGAAACCGCCACTAAGTGAGATTGAACCCGGAAACTGTGTTGGAATTGATCTCGGCATCACCAGCTACATCCACACATCCGAGAATCTGTCTGTGGATACGCTGGAGTTGTCCGATGAGTACGACCGCTACGCACGCGAACAGCGAAAACTTGCTCGGAAAAAACACGGCTCTGCCAAATGGGAGAACCAACGGCAGAACGTTGCCAAAGCGAAACGTGAAATTAAGCGCAAGGTGCTGGACTACCAGCACAAACTCACGACGTGGGTTGTCACAAAGTACGATGTTGTGGCTGTCGAAGACTTGGATGTGAAGCCGATGCTGGAGACCAGCCAGAATGCTAAAAACAAACAAGACGCCGCATGGACGAGGTTTCTTGACCTGCTGGAGTACAAAGCCGACCTGCACGGCACGCATATTGTTTTAGTCGAGCCAGAAGGGACGACAAAAGAGTGCGCAGTTTGTGGTGTCGAAACAGTCAAACCAATCTGGGTGCGCGAGCACTCGTGTCCAGCGTGCGGGCATACCGAAGACCGTGATCTCAACGCGACAAAGAATATTCTCAGTCGAGGACTTCAACAGATAGGAGCGGGACGCTCCGAATCAACGCCTGTGCAGACTGCGCTCCCTACGTTCACACCTCAGCGAGAGGTTGTGGATGCAAAGCGCGTCGTTGAAGCAGGAAGCCCCGGGGCTTGATCCACGGGGTGGGTTCACTGTCCGTCTGTGCGTTCGTACGCAACGAGTGCGCGGTGTCCCATTGAGCAATCACCTCACGGGGCGACCGCGACTGGATCGCCCCGCACCCCTCCCGGGGGACGAACAACTCTACCAGTAGTTGCTAGCGAGGCTTCTTTATTCGGGATGAGTACTGAAATTGGGGCGGCTAAATCGGTAAGTGGAGGGAACAAGGTATCGGATCCCGGGCTATTCCTTGAGGGGCCGTCCTCTGTCAAAGCGAGGTCCTTTCACCACCACATTAGCCTCTTTATCCCATTTGACTAGCCCATCCTCCACTAACTCTTCTACAGACTTGTGGCTCATCTGAAGGCGGAGCTTTGCTACATCTTCATCGGCAGAGGAAAGATTATCATGCAAACCGTCTACTGGTGGTGCTTGGTCAGTCATCACATGAGTCACCTGTAGCTGGCGATTTTCCAGTAGACGACAATGGTTGAATTGTGATGCACCCGTAATCACTTATTGTGACTTCATATCCGTGGAATGCAAACGTCACGTGGAGATCGCCCTCCGTAGTTCGTCGTGGGGACGCGAGAGCATTGAGGGCATCCGGGTCAACCGTTGCGCAAAGGGGAGAGTCCATCTCTGTCGGCTCCGTATCGGAGACTGCTGCGACTGCGCTTACGACAGCAATGCTTGGCGGGTCTTGGTCAGCGCCGTAGAAGGCACGGTACGTGTTCTCCTCCGGATAGTATTCAAGTAACTCAATCTCGCCGTTGCCCCGATCAGGGACGTACGACTCTACTGGCGGTGGTGACGACCGGTCAGTGCTTAGAAAATCAGCCGGCGAATTTTTTTTTCTCGTTAGTCATCGTCATCCTTCGATATTTCCCCCACGTGTATGACTCCATCTCCTTCATATACAGTAGCCTATTTAAGTAATCGTGGAGCGCGTTAGCTTCCAGCAGAGTAAGACGATAGCTCACCCCCCCTCAGCGATGAGAGGAGGTCACGTGTAGTCTTCCATGAGAACCCGTTCGATGAGTCGTCGATTGCCTCGTTGGATGCGGGAGCCGAGTGCCTGTTGGGAAATCCCGAGTTCCTCGGCGATTTCCTGCAGCGTTGTTTCACGTGGCGAGTTGAAATACCCCCGTTCATACGCGAGTCGAAGCGCTTCACGTTGCGTCTCAGTGAGATTCAGTTTGGCGTCCAGAGGGCGAAGCGCATGCAGTTCTGTCAGGGCCACCGGGACGCCGTGATCGTGACAGTACTCTTTAAACTCCGCGATGGAGTCTCTGCTTTCCCCCCGGAGTTCAAATGTCCAGCCCTCAACCGTTCCAATCGCTGACAGTAAGATGACTTCTGGAGCGATAAGCGCATCAAGCACACTATCGTAGTCAGGCACCCACTCGCAACGCATGAGATATTCACCATCGGCATGATCGACTTCCCGAATATCTCGTACTCCCGGGTGTTCGGAGAACTGCTTGACGATATTCTCACTCTCTGTTCCTCGCACCCAAAAATACGGGACAACGCCGTTTGCATCTGGAATAACACGTTCTAACTGGACCGTTACATCAGGAAGCTCAGTGAACACGGTACCAAGGGCGAACTCCTGCGCAGGTAGGGTGAACTCAGCGACAGTAGACATTTATCTCCCCTTCTCCCTTCGAATTACGCCACTCATTGACCGTAGCTACCCTCAGTATCGGGGACCATCATTCGTCGGATGATACCCCTGATAACCATTCATCCGGCAGTTCATCTTGGTGATCGTACATCAGCCGGAGCAGCGGGGCGATCTCCTCCCAATTCGGTCCCTTCGAAAGTTCACCCGATTCACGATCCCACTCGATGAACCCCATGTCGGCGAGCTTGGGAAGGTGGACGTGCTGCAAGCTGACCGGGGTGACATCAAGGTCCTCGGTTGTTTCTCCCTGCTTCAGAAGCCTTAATGGATTCAAGTCGTCGTCATCCTGTGGATTTGTCTCGAACATAGCGAGCAGTAACTGTCTCCGATATCGGTTAGAGAGTGCTTCGAACGCTCGACTACTGTGAAGCTCTTTGCTCATGAACCGCCCTCCAGATATCCGTCCGGCATGCTGGCTCCAGTCAAGGCGACTGATGTCTGCTGAAGGGGATCTGGGGTCGAATATCGCTTCGAATGCATCGGGGTCAATAGAATCATGTAAGGGCGGCATCTCGGTCGGCTCGACACCGTTCACCGCTGCGATAGCTTGAATGACTGCGTAGGACGGGGATTCGTCCCTGTCGAGGGGGACCTTGTATGCTGTCCTACTGCTTTCCGGTGGTTGAATCCGGAATTCCCCACCAGTGTCTACGGTCACGTTGTGTTCGTGGTACACAAAACTAAACTGAAGGGAACGCCGGGATCGCCGGACGAGTGCGTCAAAGACGATTGGGTCCACAATGGATTCCATTGACTCCAGCTTGTCCGGCTCCGTACCGGTCATTTCCGAGAGTGAGGATACAACAGCGTCACTTGCCGGTTCGGACGTTGGATCGAATGTGGCATGATACCGTCCCCTCGCAGAAGTCTTCCCGATGTTTCCGTCTTTACTCATACCTTCGCCAAGGCCCCTCTGCCAGTTATACCTTATTTGACTATATTCTGATATGCGGACAAAACCACAAAATAAGTGGAATAGATTGTGCCTGTGGGCGATAGTGGGAAACAATTTAGCAATAAATTTTGTCTGAGTTGCTATATCCGCAACCGGCGTTGGTAGTCACTCGTCTTCACTATCCAGATCCTGTCGGGTCATCTCATCCGCCGCCTCCGAGAAATAGAAGTGGTTGAACGGTTGTGTTCTCCGCTGTTTCATGATCTCCGAACTTTCGACTGAGACGCCGAGTTCGTGGATCGCGTCTGTGATGCGGACGATGTCGCTCGTATCTCGTCCCACGACCTCGACCTGGATATTTCGCTTTCCAGTGAGCGTCTCAGTAACATCAATGGCTCCATGAATTTCCAGCAGTTGTTCCACGATCTCGCTTCGCTTTGTCGGCGGTGCGGTGATGACGAACAGCACGCGAAGCGAGAGATTGGCCGCCTCGTAATCGAGTTCTGGACGGTACCCTTTGATGATGTTATCGTTTTCGAGACGCTCTATGCGATTGCGGATGGTGCTGGCTGAGACGCCCGTCTTGTCAGAGATCTCCTGAGACGTGGTGTTTCGGGCGTCCAACTGGAGCATGTAGAGAATACCGCGATCAACGTTGTCGAGTTCACGTGGCATGGGTGGAGTACGTGCAGACACTACAAATTTTCTGTGAACTGGCGTCTTCGCCCCGACCTATCGTGAGCCAAGTCTTGGTAACTGTCCGTCGTAGGCCACACGAATCCGGTCGCGTTCGTCCATCGTCCTTTGGAGCGCTGATCGGATGGCTTCGGTTCGAGACTTGTATCGGACGGTCTTGGTTTCGGAATCGTATTCGATCCAGCCAGCCGTCGCCAATTTCGGAAGGTGGCTGTGGTGGAACTCGGACCTGACAGCATTGGGGTCGGCGGAACTGCCGGGACGTGTCGCTACCTCCGGCATCAATGACACGGTACTCTACCCCACGGTGTAAACCGATCCATCGGACGGCGACGTGATCAGGGCCAGTCAGCGGGAAGTTCGTCGGGATGGTTCCGCATGAGCTTCACGAGCGGAGCGACCTCGTCGAAGTTCGGGCCACGCGTGATCGCCCCGGTCTCGCGGTCCCATTCAATGTACTCGGCTGCTTCGAGTTTCGGGAGATGGACGTGGAACAACTGCGTGGTGAACATCTCCAGATCCTCGTCGGCGGCTTGGAGGTGTTCGGGACTGAGCTCGTCTTCGTCGCGCGGGTTAGCCTCGACGAGGGTCGTCAGGATGCGACGGCGGTATGGGTGACTGAGGATGTCGAAGGCCCGGTCGAGCTCTGTTTTGCTCGGCTGTCGTGATTCTCCGACACGTGAGGTAAGGTGGTCTGTCATGGGATGTAGTGGATGGGTGTGAGTCTGGTGCCCTCTCCTTCTGGTTCTATGGAGTTGTGGAATACACAAAAACATTACTCGTAACATAACTGGTGGGTGGTGAAATCCGCAAAATACCGTGATTGAGCTGCGGTTTTTGCATACCACACGCTGTCGAGTCAGTTGTCTGTTGGGTTCGTCCAGGGTCAGTACTCGAACTCCCCCCCATGGGCGAACCTGATGGCTGGTGATAATCTCCGAGGATTCGACCTGGAATCCCAATGTTGAGAGCTCATTGGAAATCTTGGTGAGGTCTCGTGTGTCCATTGCCACCACCTCTACGTGGAGATTGCGAGCTCCCGTGAGCATCTCTTTGACATCTACAACGCCGTGGGCGTCGAGCGCTTTCGTCGTCATTTCGGCGCGTTCCTCGGCCGGTGCCGTACAGACGAAGAGGACGTGCAGCGGGAAGTTAGCGCGTTTATAGTTGATCTTCGGGTATTACCCTTTGATCACACCGGCTTCCTCCAAATTGCTGATGCGATTGCGCACCGTGCTAGCCGCCACCTCGACGTTCGATGGGATCTCGTCGATGGTGGTGTTCCTGGCGTCGCGTTGTAGCGCAAAGAGAATCCCACGGTCAACTTCGTCCAGTGCAAAGTCGCTCATACCACGTGTGAGGGGGCCGTGTCACATAATCCCCGCCGAAAATCGAGTGATGATCGGATGGGCCACCCATGACCATGGAGCTGACCGATGTGCGCTGTGCATTCAGTACGACTCTCTGAAGCTCTGCGTAGATTGTCAAATCCTCTGGCGGTCAATACACAATCTGTACTGACCGACTGTTTCAGCTCTCATTATGGATAAAGAAACCGTATCGGCAACTACTGCTACTCGTCAATTGGGTCGGGGGAACTGAGGTCCGCGTGGAGGACTTCGCCGTGGCGAACGACGTACTGTTTTGTCAGTATGGGAAAGCGGCACTTGGTCAACCGACTCTGGGTCAAGCCCTGAGACTTGTCAGTGGACTCCCGCTCTATCCGCGCAAGGCGGAAGGCGTGTACTCACCGTTCACGTTCAGCGTCCCTGACTTGAGGGCCAGTTGACTGGTGGCCCATCCACCGCGAGACTTTTGCCCGCAATGGATATACCCGCAGTATCGGTTTGCAATGTTCTTCGCCGCGTTGTAATCAGCGTTCACTTCATACCTACATGACTGGCACTCAAACTGCTTGTCGTCGCGATTATCCTTGTGGGTACATCCACAATGTGAGCAACGTTGACTCGTGTACGCTGGGTTCACGAAGTCTACGAACAACTCAGTGGACTCAACCTTGTACTCAACGAGTTCCACGAACTTCGCGTAGGCCCATTGCTGGAACTTGCTGCCGTTCGCAATGCTCTCGCGGATGTGGGTAAGATCCTCGAAAATAATCCCGTCTACATCCGCATCACCGGCTTCTTCGATGAGGTCGTTGGCACGGTTGTGGAGCCAGTCCAATGACCACTCGCTGAACTGACTACCAATGGACTGAATCGTGAGAACGGCCGACCGAGTACCCGTCTGTTGTAGGCAGGCACGGCGTTGATCGTACTGGTCGCGTTTGTGGGTGAGGAAGTCTGCACTGCCGATGGACTCGGCTGTGGAGGTGACGGCGAACGCGCCAGTCACGTTTAGGTCCACGCCGAGAACCACTCCGTTCTCGGGGGCATCATCACGTGACTCGCTTTCTTGGCGTTCCGCTCCGTCACTCCCATAGTCGGGATTTTTCAGCGTGACGTGCAGGTAGAACGTATCCTCGTTTTCGTCGTATTGGAGCGTGGCCCTTGACACATTCCAGTTGTCACTCTCGTAGTAGCGTCCGAATGGCGTGTCCTCTCGCTCATTTTCAGGTGGGAGAACGTATTCGGCAGAGACTCTGCCGTTTGGGGTGGAGAGCGTGGCATGGTCGTCGTTGAACGTCGCGGAGCGTTTATCGTACACGATGCTCCAAGAGTCGAATTTGGGTTGGCTGGTCTTCTCGCCCTGCTTCAATTTCTCGACGCCGCCCGTGACGGCTTCGATAGCGCGACGAATACCTTTCTGAACGAGATTTGCGGTGAGGTCGGTTTCCTCCCGCAACTCGTCGTACAGAGGCTCTTCGGCCCTGCTCTTGCTGGTGATACAGTAATCGTCGTACCGCCACGCCCATTCGCTCATTCGGTTAGCGCAGTGGAGGAATTGAGTCTTGGTCTGATGTAAGTCGCCACGACGTTCTCCGGGTACGTCGAGTTTAATTCGTACCGTGCGTCGTGGAGCGTCGTTCATCAGTGATTCACCTTTGTTGTTACTCTTCGGAAATATGGAATTGTTCAGTGAGGTGGGTCATCTGTTGTCCTCGGGTATCTCTACCCCGCACCCCTTTTGGGGGGCAATAAACAGCTCAGGAGCGAAACATCGGAACTCCGCGTTGTAACGCCATTCAGGACTCGACCTGTGTATCGGCGTTCCCGCTGTGTTGCAGGTGAGAGAGCAGACTCACGTTCTGGAGGAGTGTCCTCGCTGCCTCGATTCGCTCTTGATCTGCGTCGTCGAGTCCGGTAGTCTCGATGCGGTTGAGATTGGTGAGTGAGCGGTGCAGTCGATATCCGGGTGTGTTGCGTGGGTCCATCTGAAGCGCCTCGCCGATTCACGGCGCAGAGAAACATCTCTGGCTGCGGGTAGCTGTGGGACTGAGTGTGTCTATTAACCAACACTGAGAATACTCTAGCCATTTTGTTGGTTAAGACGGGCAGTGCGTCGATGTACTGGGTCCATAGCGAGCCGAGCCACACACCCGACACTCCCAGATCGGTTGCCCCGTCCACGCTTCATCCGGGACCGACTCGTGGGTCTTGAACCGATGGTCGGTCGCCTGTCCACAGTTTTGACAGTCGAGTTCCTGCGTTGTCGGTACCGACGACTCCTGCCGATCAGCCCCAGCTTCGCCGGCGGATTCGGTCAGCGCTATCGCTGGAACCAGCCACGCCGCGTCGTCGGTGTCGTCGAGGACCGCGTCGCGGATGCCGTCCCCACGCTGGTCGTAGAGCCGTGTCCGGGCCTGCTCCTGACGCTCCGATGCTCCCTGCCCGTGCCACCCAGTCCGGTCACGGGCGGCACTGAGAAGCCGCTCTCCCTCCTCTGACGACACCTGTACCGCGTCGGGAAGTGAGGGCCATTGTTCGGCCAGCTGGCGCGCCGGCGCCTCGTCAAGGTCGTAGATGAGCGTGTAGTCGTCGACGGCCGGCTCCGCCTCTTTGGCGGAGAGGAGGTTCGCCGCCGCGCCGCCCTTCGCGACGGCGCCGTAGAACGTGGTCGACTCGACGACCAGGTGGACGATGCCGAGGACCGTCGTCGACGCTGACTCGTCCGTGCCAGTCGGGTCACCACCGAGATGGTTGGCGAGACAGAACCGGCATTTCGTCTGGTCGTCTGGGACTGACGCCCCACAGGACCGGCACTCGCCGTCGGTTACCGTCGGCGCATCAGGGTAACCACCAGAGCCCGTCGCGACGCGTTGCCGTCGGGGGTCACCTTCACACCCGCCGTTGACCTTCTCGTCCGGAATGTGGGACGCCTCGCCAGTCGGCCGCAGTTCCTCAAAGTCAGAATATTTGTAGTGCATCGGTTGGCTCATAGCTTCTGTCGGTCTCGCATTTCAATGTCCGGACGACTATGCTCGTAACATACTCTTGATTATACAAGAGTGTACAAACATATACGCGAATACGGCACGACCCTGTTGCAAGAGGTGCTAAGCATGTCGGAATCCCCACGGAATGGCGTCCAGTCGTGGACTGAGTCGATGAGCGCTCGCGACCGTATTCGAGCGGTCGTCGAGACGCTCCGCGAACCGTGGTCGGTCAACTGGATCAGCGAGCAGGCCGACGCCGCTTGGAGTACGACCAACGATGAACTCCAGGATGTCGTCGACCAGGGCCAGCTGCGCCGCGTCGAGGCCAGCGAGACCACGCGCTATCAGCCGGACTACACGCGACTGCTCTTCGAGGAAATCCGCACGCTCATCGACGAAAACACCCGCGAGGAGCTCCGCAACGAATTGGCCGCGATTACCGAGGAGATCGAGGAGTGGCAGGCGACCTACGACGTCGAGACGTGGGAAGAGATCGAACAGTCGCTCGCCGACGGTGACCTTGCAAGTGCGGAGCTCCACGAGCGCCGTGAGGTGATCACGCGGTGGGAGGAGAATCTGGAAGACCGTCGCCTCATCAAGCACGCGTTGGCGCTCTACTCGGATGTCGAAGCCGCTCGTGAGCAGATGATGGACGTGGCTGACCGCGCCATCCGCTAATCCCGTCTCACGGCGGGTTTGAGGCGCTATTCAGCTGCTCTATGTCGTTATCCTCGTACGCTGCCCGCCACATCGCATGAACTGCACGCGTCACGAGTGACACCTCGGTCACGTCGATACAGGACGATTCGGCGTCCGTTGTTGCGGCTTCAGGCGGCCGGTGGAAATGGATTTCGGGAGAGTGTGTATTTGGGTGGCGATCGAAGCGCCAATTGACGTCGTCGCTATCGACGTAATGGAACGAGTACATCCCCCATTCGCTCCATTGGATATCGAGTCGAGCGTTCTCGGCGTTGCCAAGCCCGTCGCTGAGACTGATCTGCAGTTCCGTGGGGGCGACGACGTCGTCGTACGCTGTTTCGTCTACAAGCGGTTCGAGTTCGAGCCAGAGGTCACGAATCCGCTGGAGTGCCGGAAGATAGATTGGTCCGAACTCGCCGGCGCGGTCGTCGTCGTCGCTCATACAGCGAGCTGGTGGCTGGCCTCGTCGTAGGCGAGTGCTGCTTGGGCAACGGCGAGATTCTGCCGCGTCGTTCGCCACGCGGTGAGATCGTCCCAGCCCGCTGTCTCGTCGGCGTCGAGTTGCTGGGCGAGTTCCTCGGGTGAGACCACATCGTAACGATCCTCGTAGCGCCGGATCTCAGCCTTCATCTCCTGGATGCTGTCGAGCAACTCTGGCCGATTGACTTCCTCACGCAGCTCACGGATCCGGGACATCAAAACCCGGTCGCTATTGCGCTTATACAGCGTTGTTTGGCCGTCCTGTTCCGTCTCGGCGAACCCGGTGTTCACGAGCGTCTTGCAGTGGCGACGCGCCGTCGGCTCGCTCACGAGCGCTCGATCGGCGATCTCGGCGGCCGATTGCCCATCGTGGGTCTGTTCGACGATTTCGTACACCCGCTCGAACGGCGTGGTATCGTCTTTCCACTCCGCTTTGACTTGCTCGTTGACGTCGTCCCACGTCTCGGTCATACTGGGGTCTACACGGTCGAGAAACAAATAGTTTCCTGAGAAAATTATCTAACGGCCGTATTTGTACAGGGGCGTTGTCGGGCTACTTGTTCCTCTAGTGTCTGGTGATGCGTCCGGACAGTTGTTGGCGTGACGTTCCCGGACTCGGCGACGTCACTTTGCGTCAGCCATCGGCCTTCTTCGCGACCGGCCTTGTAGAGACAAGCCGCTGCGAACCCAGCCGGATGGACACCCGTTGTGACGCCGTGCTCCTCGGCCTGCTCCGCGAGCGTTCGGGCCCGTTGACGGATCTTGTCCGGACACTCGAGGTCCGAGGCGAGTCGCGGCACGAACATACTGGGGGAGACGGGCTCGGCAGGGAGCCCCAACTCTTCGTTCAGCACCTTGTACGCATTCGTGACTCGCGACTCCGCGACGCGGGCCATCTCACTGACCTCGCCTACCAACCGCGAGAGGCCGTTGCACCGGCAGGCTCCGTACACGCTGGCCGCGGCGATGGCCTCGATGGACCTGCCACGAAGCAGATCCTCGTTCTGGGCGCTCCGGAAGAGCTGACACGCCTGGTCATGAACCGAATCGGAGAGGCCGAGGGCACTTGCTAAGCGGCGCACCTCGCCCAAGCCGTGTGCGAGATTCCGTTCCGCTTTCGATCGCCAGCGACCTCGGGTCTGCTCACGGCGCATCCGGGCGAGTCGCCGTCGCTTCTGTCCGGAGAGTTCGTTCCCGTTCGCGTCGGTGCCGTAACCGATTTCCGTCGACAGGCCGCGATCGTGGCGAGCCGCAGTAAGTGGGGCGCCGGTTCGTTCGCACTCCTCGTCGTCGTACGCCCGCCACTCCGGCCCGTGATCGATACGCTGCTCGTTGATGACCAGCCCACAGTCCTCGCAGACTGTTTCGACCGCGTTCGTGGTGACCCGGCCGTCGCACTCGGGACACTGGTTCGCACTTGATTCCGTTCGGACGTCTTCGTCGAATCCGCTTTCGTAGATGTCTCTGGTTGCCATCGTTCTCACCGTGTTCAGGGAACTCGCCAGTTCGGCGCGCCCCTCACCTATCGAGGGGTCAATAAACGCTATCGAGTACGAATATGGATTCAGCTGGATTGTGGCTCAGACGACAGTACTTGAGTTACTGCGGTGTCCCTCATCTCGATAGAGTTGGACACTCCTCGAAGTGGGGACTAATTAGACGTACTTTTCTGTAGTAGTACTGCCAGTAGGTTAGTATGGATTTGGAACGAGGTTGGCGGGGTGATGCATCAGAAGCCTTAGTCGCCGCAGACATTCTTCGAAATGGGTATGGCGTAGCTTATCCCCATGGTCATGAGCAGAAGTACGACCTGATAACCGACGTTGAGTGGGGGCTGTTACGAGTTCAGGTAAAGACGGCGAGCGATTATGATAAATACCGTTACGAGTTGGAAATCTCTCCAGAGCGGTACCCCGATGGTACCGTTGATATATTCGCTGGTGCCATCCACGAAGAGGGTACGGCAATATACGTCCCTGCTCACGAAATGGGAAAGACGCAACGTGTGAATTTCAATCCGCCAGAGGAAATGCCCAGTGATTGGCATCGGGAACAGGCGAACCTGCCCGGAGATTTCTCTATAGATGAGGCTCTCCTTAAAATTCGAGAGGTGACCGACTCTCAGTGACATGCGTATCTGATAAACGGGTGGTTGTCGAGGTTGTGGCTGCGCGCGCAGCGAAGCGAGCACGGAGCGGAGGGTGGGGAGGTGGGGCTTGGGTCGGTCCGGCACGTAGCAAAAAAAGAGAGCTGCGACGACTGGCTATTCCCACCACCGACCGCGCTCGGGGAAATGCACGGTGCTCCACCCGGTCAGAGCCACGGAGACGCGCCCGTTGTACCAGTTCTTCGCCGCGCCGTGAATGCGAACGAGCTCGCCCTCTTCGATCCAGGGTTGGTCACTCGCGACCCACGACGTTAGCTTCGTTTTCCCACTGTCGTCCTCGATGAGTCCGACTTGTTGAATGGCCGGCGAGTCGCTCTCCCAAAGCACCGTCATACGACCTTCGATGCTCACCTCTTTGCGATTGACGTCCTCGAGCATCCCGATCGGAACTACCTGTCCCGGCGCCGTCTGCAACTCCTTGAACACCCCGACGACTGCACTCGTCAGGTCTTTCCCACTGACTACGGCTTCACCCAGCCGCCGACCAATCGCTGCTCGCGACCAGCCATCCAGCTTCTCGGCCAGCCGCATCGACTGCTTGTTCACCGCCGCCAACTGCCCCTGCCTGAGTTCTGCACGAGGATCGTTTCTCTCCGGGTCTGCCCAGGGGTCCACGCTCGCTGCCCGCTTCTGGAACTCTGCACGCCGCTCAGCACTCCGCTTCGCTGCGATGTCTCGCGTCCGCTTCTCCCGCCCTTCTTGCGTCCCCATCTCCGCCTTGGCACTGATGCGCTCTAGTTCAGCCTCCCGAGCCCGAATGCGCTCTTCCTGTTCGAGGGTCGCACCGTAGATCCGCTCTTCACTGGTGTCGACCATCCCATCCGGGTGGTTTGCATCGACCTTTGCCTGCACCTCCATCTGCACCGTCGCCTGGAACTCTGGGGTCTCATCGACGACCTCGAAGCCCTCTTCATCGACCGCCACTTCATCCGCTTTTTCGAATGCCTGTTCATCGACCGAAACTACTTGACTGGTAACGTTCTTACTTGACATTGGTCTCACCAAGACCTGAAGGCGCTCACGCGCCCGACACCGCGATGCTGCAACATCGCGGTTCTTCGACGACAACGCCCGACAGAACCATCTACGCGCTCTCGCTCGCGCCTTCGTGAGCGCCCCCTGGGGCGCGAGCGAGAGCGCCAAAGGAAGGTCACCCAACCAGAACCGCGCGCCGACCCGCCCGGAGCAAGCGTCCAGCGGGATATGCTCGCTCGTGTCCGGCCCGATGCGCGGGACCGTGTCCAGGGCGACTGTCGGGAGCACGGCGAGCCCGCGGGGTGGCTCGCCGCGCGCAGCGGCACCAAGCGCTGGAACGCGAAAGCCCGCAAGGGGCGCAACCGACGGGGATACCCGCTGGCGTCGAGACCAGATTTATTTTAGCCCGGAACGGGCGCGGGCGGTGTGGAGAGCGCCCGCACGCCCGGAATGGTCGGTCGCAAGCGACGCGGAGGGCGGCAGCGGCGAGCGGGGCGTGCCGTAACAAAGAACCTGTTCAACCGGGCTCGACGCTCGGTGACCCAGCCGACATCCTGGTGGACTCAGAAAGGGCGAGGTCGTCTCGGTCGTCCCCCGACTCCGCAAGCACCACAGGCACGAGGAGCGCAGTGTGGGTCGCGGGATGCCGAGCGGCCGAGGGCCTTCAGATCCCTTCCTCACGCTTTCGATGCCGAACTGAATCAAACGTCTGAGATTTCGAAGCGGGCGCCCCCATCGCGACCGGCTGTGACGTCGATCTTCCACCCGTGGGCCTCGACGATTCGTTTGACGATTGCGAGCCCGAATCCGGTGCCGTCCTGGTTGGTCGTGTACCCGCTCTCGAAGATGTCGTCTCGTTCGTCCTCCGGAATACCGGGGCCAGTATCTTCGATGTAGAAGCCGTCGTCGAGGGAGCCAACCCGAATTGTGACCCCGTCGCTGCCATGTTCGATCGCGTTCCGGTACAGGTTCTCGAACACCTGGATGAGTCGACTGTGATCCGCGTCGATCTGGACGCTCGACTCGACCTCGAGCGAGGCAGATTCAGTTGCGACGTTGTTCCAGGCTTGGTTAGCGAGTGTGCGAAGCGCGACCGGCTGTGTCTCACCGACGGCATCGCCTTCGCGAGCGAGTGTCAACATATCCTCGATGAGCCGCTCCATCCGATCGAGCGCGCGGTCGATGGCCTCGACGTGGTCTATCTCGCCAGTCATCTGTATGAGCTCTAACCGACCTTGGGCGACGTTCAATGGATTCCGGAGGTCGTGCGAGAGGATGCTGGCGAACTCTTCGAGCCGGTCGCGTTCGCGTCGAATGGTCGCCTCGGCCTCAATGCGTTGGAGGGCTGTCGTCACATGCGTCGCGAGCATCTCGGCGACCTCTTCATCACGGTCGGAGAACGCTGCTGGCTCGTAGGCAAACGCTTGCACGACCCCATACTCCCCGAGAGGAATGCTTAACAGCGCCCGTGGCTCCGCAGGATCCGCGTCCGGCAGTGATCCCCCGTCCTGAAGCGGGGACTGTGCTGCCGAGCGCGTATCCGTCAGATCGTCGAGTCGGAGCACCTCACCCGACTGGTAGCTCTGCCCCGCGTATCCGAGGGTTGCGGATACGGGCTGACACTCCTCGAGGGACTCGTGGTCCGAACTGACGACCGGCACAAGCTGGTCGCCGTCCGCGATCGCCACGCGGGCGACAGCGGCCGGGAAGACGTCAACGACCCCGTCTGCAGTGCGTTGATACACCTGTTCTGTGGATGCTGCCCTGGTGATCTCGGTTGCAACCTCGTGTAACTGTGTGACTTTCGACGTGTGGTCACGGAGCTGCTGCTCGGCTGCTTTTCGGTCGGAGATGTCCTGAATGACGCCGGTGAAGAGGTGATCGTCGGCCACGACGTATTCGCCGAAACTGATTTCGACGGGAAATTCCGCGCCGTCGGCTCGCATCCCGGTCAATTCGAGACCGTCCCAGTCGACAGTTCGGTTCTCCTCAGAGAGATATTGAGACAGCCCCTCGAGATGTGCCTCACGGAACCGGGCGGGCATCAGCGTGGTCAACGGTTCACCGACGAGGTCCGTGGTGGGATAGCCGAAGAGGGCTTCGGTCGCATCGTTCGCGTACCGAATCGTACTCGTCTCATCGACCGAGATGACCGCGAACGACGAGTTCTCTGTGAGCGCTCGGAAGCGGTTCTCCGACAGTTCGAGTTGGTTTTCCCGCGCTTGCAGTCCCGTCGCATAGTAACCGAGAAGCACACCGGCGGCCATGAAGATGCCAGCGCCATTGAGATTCAACACGACCGGTTCACCGGCTGGGACCTGTTCCAGCGAGATGATGAAGACGAACCAGAGGTTGACGGCCACGCCGACGATGGCGCCGCCCAGCGTCCACTTCGAAAGTTGTCTGATACGGGCCACTGGTGACGTTCTGGTGAGCCATATCCCGCCGACGATGAGCCCGATGCCGACGACGAACGGGGCCGCTACCTCAATGAAGTCGATAAGGGGATCGTCGGTGTCTGTCGCGGCTCGGGCGAGTGTGAGCAGGAGAAGCCCAAATCCAAGAATGGTGACCGACCATTGACTTACTGTCCGAGACCAATCCCTCATCTGGAATATGTAGCAGATTCTAGATTCATAATTTGCCTGATTGAGGAACGGACGTGATTCCACGCCTCACACCAGATACAACCGGAATCGGAGGGACCGGCAGCCGGCGGTTCATAGACGGCATGCTATTGGTCTTTTTCGTACCCACCCTCGGGATCGATGATTTTGACACCATCCCCTGTAACTGTGAGCTGAATCCCCTCGACGGTGAACTGGACAGCGATATCCTCATCAGACGAAGCAACCAACTGTTCGAGCGCCTCGACGTCAACGTAATCGTGGAGCTGGTAGGCGTCGTCCTCGAGCCCACATGTCTCCAGCGTCTCAATAATCTCGACGAGAAGGTCATTCGATCCGCCCGAACTGTCCGATGGAGGGGAATGCATCTGAACGCTCGAGGGTTAGGGTGGCAGGCGTATAAAACGTAAGGAGTCAACTGTAGAAGCGATACGCTTTGTTACTTGACTTAGCGCGTGTGGGATAGCGTCGGCGCAACCAGAAGCGATTATGCGCTTTGACGCCGACTGGATGTCTCGTGCCGATGACCGCATTCTGGAGCATCTCGCTGAGGCTGGCCCTGATACACCCAAGGAAATGGCTGATAGCGACCGTGTCCGCTTCTCTCGCCAGCACATCAACGCCCGGTGCAAGACGCTAGTCACCTACGGTCTCCTCGTCCACCTCGGCAACGGCATCTATGATATTACTCGTCAAGGAGAGCAGTATCTCGCTGGCGAGCTTGACGTTCGTGACCTCGAGGCTGCATGACCTCCGCTAGTGACGACTCGAAATCCAAAAAACGCTAGTCGCTAGTTTCGAACGAGTCCGCCCACGGAATTCTGGAAGCAGGAGAGCTTACTCGTCTTCGAGTGCTGCGTAGATCTCCGCGTGGCGATGTCCGTCGAGCTTCCCCATCTCGAGGGCGATCTCGCGGCGTTCGGCGTCGCTCTCGGCTGCATGATACCGCTCGTAGAGCTTGCGAACTTCGTCGTCGCCTGACCCTGCTGGAGTAGTATTTGAGGTCATTGCTGTCGCAGTGCTCTCTAGGGAGCGTCTCGGTGAACAGTCACCGGTCGCGCAGCCGATCTCGAGCGGCTGCAAACCGAACTGGATCCGTGTCGCCAGCAGCGGCCATATCGTTTGCCGACTGGAGCTGCGAGTCGATAAGCCGATTCTGCTGGCGTGACCAGTCGCTATCGTCGTGCGTCCGCACGTACTCGGCCCACCGCTTGATCATCGCTCGCCGCTGCTCCGTGTTCCGGCGATGATCGTCCTCAAACTCCTGTGAGTTCAGCATAGTAGTCCTCAACTCCAAGCTCTTTGACGTACGTTTCGAGCTGCTCCGTGTTAAATCGTTCCTCGAAGGTCAAGTACAGGTGAAGTGCATCTTCGAAATCCTTCCCGCTGAGGCTGTCAGCAGCTTGCGCGAGTCGGAGTTTGTATGCAATTTGGAGTTCAAGCGGACTGATATCGATCTGCCCCTCGTCGAACATAACCGTGAGGGGGTTCGAGAGTGCCTCCCGTTCCACGTCGTTTGAGACGAACCATGTCTCGAAGTTCGGGTACATCTCTCCGTCCTCGGCGATCCGGATCCGGCTGCCCTCGCTCAACATCGAATACATCTCATTAAGCGGCATCGCCATCCCCCAGTACCCGTGATTTTTGAGTTCAGTAACCAACTGCTCAGTCTCGGTTTCAGACAGCGACTCCAGAATGACGTCGATGTCCTCTGTCGATCGAGATCGCCCAGTGAGGATCGCGACGTACCCACTAACGATGGCGTAGTCAACCTTGCAGGCGTCGAGAATTCGTGTGAACTCGAGTACGTCTTTATCGAGTTTTGAAAGCTCCCGTGAAACCGTGAGCGTATGGTCACTGAGTTCCATCAGTTTCCTCCAAGGAACCACGATAAACTAAGCACTGCGTCAGTTGTGTCGGGACGCCCGTTTCGATGCTCATTCGTTGACTCCTTCTTGGGTGTCGTGACTTACGTCCGCTCCGGTCTCGTAGTGCTCGTGGACCACGGGTCGGAGCGCCTGGAGGATCATCTCTGCAGCCAGCGGCGAGATGTCCAGATCCTCTGCCATTAGCCGGTGGGTCACCTCGCCGCGTTCGCGGGCGACGGCGTAGGTGAGCGCGGTCGTGAGGCCGGCGACGCCGTGGCGGTCGATGTAGGTGTCGATGTCGGCGTTCGTCTCGCGGCGGCCGACGGCGTGGATGAGCGCCGGCGTAATCGTGTACTCGCGGTCGCCGGCGGCCGCGGTCACGGTCAGGTCGATCTCACGAGCGGCGTACCGCCGGGGTTGCTCGTCGTGGGTAACCCCGACGACGCCGGCGTCGACGAGCCGATTGACGTAGCTGTAAGCCGTCCCCTGGGCGAGCTCGAGGTCGTCTATCACGTCCTGGACGGTCGCTTCCCCCTCCCGAGTGAGGTACGCGTACAACTGGGCAAGCTGTGGCTCTTCCAGCAGGTCTGCGACCGAGAGGAAGTCGCGGACGATGTCGCCGTCGGCCCGGTTTGAGGTGCGTGACACGGGTCGTTCTTGATTACAGTTTACAGCGAACCAGTAAAGCGTGTTTGGGTCACTCCGCCGGCGTCGTGACGAGGTGCTCCTCGAGATCGCGCGTCCAGTACGTCGCAAGCCCGCCTGGACTACAGTGCTCGCACAGTTGCAACGGCCCTTCGAGGTGTCCGAGTTCCACGCGGAACCGTGTCAGCGCTGCGAGCGCGTCGACGACCAGCCCACAGCTGTCGCAGGCGAAGTGATCGCGTTCGTCGGGATCCGGCCGCGTCTGGATGGCGCAGTCGACACAGATCGGGTGGGAGACTCGCTCATCCTGGCCCCAGGTGTGCGCCTCACCAGTCTCGGTGCCGGGCGGGGCGTCGCAGAACGCACACCCTGTGAGCGTCTGCTGCATCACTCGGCCTCCTCATCGGCGTCGCGGCCGGCCGTCCAGCCTCGATGGAAGACGGCCAGCTGCATCGTTGAGTTGAACGCGGTGCCGCTCGGCTCGTGAACGAGGACGCTGTCCTCGGGAACTGGAGTGACGAGGTCCGCGTCGACGAGATCGTCGACCAGGCTACGGGCCATCGTGTCGTCGATGTCCGCCGTATCGACCCTGGCGGCGTCGCGGTCCTGGGCGAGCAACTCTTTCTCGAACTGTTCGTAGTCGGCACTCGTGTCGTCGTTCGGATCGGGATCAGCCATAGTGAGTCACGCCGCGCACGCTGTCGCGCGCTGCACGCCTTTCGGCGCCGATAAACACTCCACGCGAGACCGTAGCCCTTACTCGCTCCAGAGAGTCACGATCCGGTCTTCGATCTCATCGAGGACGAGCGCAACGACGTCACGATGGTCGTCTGGCCACGATGCGTCCTCGCCGGGTGTCGGGTCGGTGGGCGGGGGATGGAAGTGGTCGCGCGTATTGTGGGGGTTCGGATGCCGATCCCATCGGCATTCCCAGGTGTGCTCCGAATGTACCTCTCGATAGTGGAGTTTGAAGTCGTCGTTCGTGTACCAACTGACCGTCAACTGCGCCTCGTCGACGGCTGCCGGGTAGTACGACGGGGTAAAGACGACGTGGAGTTCTAGATGGCCGCTGGCGTCCGTGACGGTCGCTCGGGAGACCTGCCTCGTCGCTTCGAGCCGCGTCTGGAGGAACTCGAGGATGGGGCGATCGATGGGGGCAGGGCTCCCGCCATCGCCTGTCGGTGGCACCATCGAGCGGGCTACCCGGACGCCTGTTCGCGCTCGCCACCCGTGCGTTGCTGGCGTGCGCGTTCGTAGCGGTCACGCTCCTCGAGGGCGGTCGCCCAGTCGCCGAGGTCGCCGTACACGTCGTCGATGGTCCGCTCGTTGCTGCCCTCCGCGGCGGCGACGGCGTCGACTGCGGCCGGTGACGCGGCGTCGTACGCCTCCTCATACTCGGTGATGCGCGTCGTGAGTTCACGAACGCGATCCTGCAGGTCCTCGACGGAATGGTCGGCCGCGAGCTGGTTGATGCGTCGCCACTCAAAATACGCGTCATTGCGCTCGTAGGTGGCCGGATGGCCATCGTGCCGGGTGACGATCCCCAAGTCGTCGAACCACCCCAGATACTTCCGGGCGGTCTTGGGGTCACAGTCGGCGCTGTCGGCGATCGCGCTTGCCGTCGTCGGCTCGCGGGTTTGCAGGATGGTGCCGTAGATGCGTTGTTCGACGTCATCGCTGCTGAACGGCTCCTCGAAGGGGGGCGGGCCATCGGCGGCGTCTGTCTCGGACATACTCGGAATTGCAGGGCGAAGGATATAGTTCTTACTTCGAGGAATAGTTTCCTAAACCACAGTATCCTGCGGTAGCCCCGATTTTGCGGCGAGATTGAGCGTAGTTAACCAACGGACAGCGCGATATTCCAAGTCTGTTGGTTAATCCTTCTCGACTCGCAGAACCAGAACTCTCGAGGGAGGGCTTCTCGGATGGCGGTAAAGCGGCGCTACTACTCGGACCGACCACCGAAGAATCGACTCAACAGAGAGGCTGGCTCTGAGTCATCACCGGTCTCGCCCGCAGTACCGGGTTCTTCTTCGTGGGGCTGCTCAGTCTCCCGGTCACGGGCATCGAGTTCGTCGGTGAGCCGCTCGACCTCTGCTTCGAGAGTCTCGATCCGCTCAGTCTTCTGTTCGAGTGTTGCCTCGAGTTCGTCGACCCGATTGGTCAACAAGCGGTTTTTCTCAGCCAGATACGCACGACTCCGGTCTGCGTCGTCAGGCGTCCCGCCAGTTGTGACCCCGTCTGGTGGGCCATGAGGATCTGTGGCGTCGTCGCCGGCGTCCGGGTCGTAGAACTCCGGCGTTGTCGCAATCGCTCGCTCAATGGTCTTCTCGCCGTACGTCGACCCGTCAGCGTAGTGGACCTCGTCCCACTTCTCCCGAACCAATCCTGACTGGCGGAACAGGTGATCCATCTGCGTATGGTCGCCGCCGGTCCAGAACGCCAGCAAACAGCACAGCGCCATGTCGGCCTCGGACTGACTGTCGTAGCCGACCGTATTTCCGTTCCAGAGCCGCTCGAACTTCTCGCCGTTCGATGCGTTTCGCGCTTTCTCGAGGAGGTCCTCGTCTTCAAGGTCGACGTCAACGACGGCGTCGACCGTATCGGTCGTCGGTGACCGGTCGTCAGTGCCATCACGCTGCTCGGATTCGGATGCTGGGTCTCGCTCGGTGTCCTGGACGTACTCTCGGTGAATCGCTGTGAGCGCGTCCTGCCGGCGTGCAACGCGAGTGGGTGTCCGCTCGACGTGGTCGCCAGTGACGGTGAAAAAGCGTGCTGTGTCGTACAGTTCTACGCTCCCGCGCCGGTTCCGGCCGTCCGGAAGCTCTCCCCTGATGAGGACGTGATAGCCGGTGCCGGACGGCGATATCTCCGTATAGGAGTCGAGTCGCTCGATGATGTCCAGCGCTGCGTCGTCGACGTCGTCTGTTTCGGGATCGCGGCAGTCATCCAGATCGACGCCGACGATGGAGTCGTCGTCAGTAAACACGAACCCGACGCCATCGGCGTGCTCCGTCTCGCTGTAGTCAAGTGCTGCCTCGAAACTCGCCCAGGTCTCTGACTCTGTTGCTGACGCGAACCCCCCAGCCCCTGGCGTCACCGGAATCTTCGTCGGTTTGCCGTCTCGCTCTGCTTCCCGCCAGCACACCCACTGCTCGCGGTCGCGTAACGTCTCCGGAATCGCCTCCGGCTCGTCGATCATAGGTTCACTCATCCTCACGTAGCACCTTGCATGGCTCTCACTGGCTGTGAGCCAGCACAGAACTCACTCAGCTGTACGTCGCGATCCAATCCCTTGGTCCCAACGGGGACCCCCCGTTCTATACTAGTTGGTTTTTGCCGTAACAGATCACCCAACTCCGCGAAATCCTGGGTTTGAGGCTCCCGATACGTGCATACGGCAAAATATCTCCAGAATGCTTGTGTTACGGCATTTCGGCTGATTGCCGTAACAACTCGCCGTTTGCTTATTTCGGTGCTGCGGAGACGATATGCCTCGATATTTCCGTAATGCGAGAGGAATTTCATATTATGAAAACTCAAATTTGCATTTACGATATATTTGGCGCTGAGTGTGGATTGCATTGTATTCACCTCCAGATCTATTCTGATTTGAGTGCAAGCCCCTCGTAGTATCGAACAGAGTCGCCGTTCTCACTGTCTGTGTTCCGCTCGAACGTGACATAGTTCCCGAGGCGACGACCGAACCAAGGTTTGCTATCTGTATCAATTCCGTGAGCTTCAGCCCACTGCTCGTAGATATCGTAGACATCTCCGGCGGCTACTCTGCTTTGCGGGTCTTCAACGAGGTGTGTCTCTGCGAATCGCTCAACCACCGCCTCTGGATCATCAGCAATATCGTCAATCGATGGCTGAGGTGCCTGCTGGATATGGTCAGCCTGTTCTCCTGTCGTTTCTTCGCACTCACTTGTGGTGACGGTATCGAGTAAGGTGTCCATCGAGTACGTACCGTCGGTATCGTACACGACCGGGTCACCTTCCTCAGGGAGAATGACGATAGCGTACGACGTGGGGCTATAATCAGGTGTCTGGAGTTCGGCTTCGGGGACGAATGGCTTCTTGACACGCACCCAGTCGTCCTCGAACGCCGATTTCGTCTCGTAGATGTGTTGCTCACCGTGCTCGTATACGACGTACTCGTCGGCAGCGTGATCGTAGCTGTAGATGGCTGGAACACGATCTTTCGAGAGTTTTCCAAGCGACGGGAGGCGGATGTGTTCTGTCCCGCTGGCATCCCGAAGGACGATCTCTTCGCCATCACGTTGCCAGATGTTCTGGGTCCCGTTCTCGTCGTCGGTCGCCGGTCGCACGGCCGTTACTCCACCTTCTTCGGTTGCCCCGCCGTTGAACGTGAGATTCGAGTCAGTCGTGTAGAACCGAGTCTCACCATTCTGAAGGGTACGAACGGGTGGTGTGAGAATGCCGTCAACGCGCTTGGCCCACTCCGTTTCGTCGTTTCCTGGTCGAACGACAAACAGGGGGATATCCCCTGATGCTTGGGCTTTCCGGAGGTTCGTGAGTACCTTCGCGGGATTCTCGGGTGTTGTCGTTTCGACTTCGATAGCGAATCGGTCGTCAACGTCGGGGTGGCTCGCCCTCGCGTCAGGTTTCTCGCTGCCATCCTGTGCGAGAATCGAGACGGTAAAACCGAGTGCAGTGAGTTCTTCTTCGATCTGGCGGAGTGCTGCGTCGTGGGCACTCCCACCAGCGGCCTGCACGCCACCAGTATCGGGCGTAGCGACCTCCGCTCCGGCTTCAGTGAGCCGGATGCGGAGCTCGTCGGCGTCGATATCGACGGTCGTATCGAGGTATCGTGATCGTTCTCGGATGTCCGCGAGTGCATCATACGATGGCGGCTCGGCGTCGACGTCGTCGAAGAGCCGTCTGAGTTCGTCGTCAACTGCTTCGACAGCCACCCAGCCGTTCTCTTCACGGCAGCCCTCTCGAAGCTGGAGACTCCGAACCACCTTCGCAATCGCGATGTCCAGATCGTCACTCCCGATATCGAGCACCTCGTGTCCGTCGGTAGGTGGTCTCGTTGTTGAGGCGTCTGTTGCAGCCGGCACGCCGTGTTCGTTACTGATGTGCTCGTGCATCGAGGAGAGCGTCTCAGTGAACTCTTCCTCTTCACGCTCAGTGAGCGGGCATTCACTCTCGGGGTGCCCCGGTGGAATCGAGAGTGGTTCGAGACTGAACGGATACGGCCCCGTTTCACCGAACGTCGGGCTTGGCAGGCTAGCGATCCACTCTCCGCGCGGTAACGAACGAATCCGATTGGCGAAATCCGCGGGGTCCATTTCTTCGTGGGCCATCGCTCGCGCCAGCTCCCGGTCGACGTTGATTTTCCCGATAAGCGAACTGCCGATGTTGTTCAGGGCGTTCAGGTAGATTTTCCGCCCACCTTCGGCCTCCATCTGTTCGGGGAACTGCATCGACAGGCCGACAGAGAGGCGAAAGCCCCGCCCTTTCTCGAGGAGATCGTTCATGATGTCGGAGACCACGACCGACGCTGCCTCGTCGACGAGCAAGTTCACGACGTAGTCGTCCGGGTGCTCGGAGAGCGCCTGTTTGCGATCTTTGAGGGCTGCATCGAGATTGGTCAGGATCACACCGGTCATAATCCGGGCGGCGTCGTCGCGGAGGTCGCCCAGGTCGAAGAGGATGACCGTATCCTCGTCGAGGACATCCCGAAAGTCGAACTGGTTCTCGGTATTATTGAAGATCTGCCGCAGGTGCGTATCCTGTGAAATGTACGCAAGGCGGTTTCCGACACCGCCCATCACGTTCGCGAAGGTGTTCGAATCTAACTGGAGCTGCCGTCGAATCGTCCGAGTGACTTCCTCATCGCTCGACCGTGGGGCATCGCCGATGTTCTCGTTCGGTGGCCCGGCCTCCCAGAGCTGGTCGACGACGTGTTCTAGCTGTCGGTGGGCGAAGTAGTCCGTCGACGCTCGGTACAGCCCGTTCTCACGCCCGTATTCCTCGTCGAACAGTGTTTTGATGAGTGTCTTGATGAGAGTCGGGGCCACAGTCGCTCGCTCGTAGCGGTCGGTCCCCATCACGAGCTTCAAAATCTCTTCGTAGTGGTCGGCCTTCCGTTGGACGGCGTCTTCGCGGCGCCGTCCGCTCTCCATCGACGGTTCGAGATCGAAAAACGAGAACCCGGGGAGTACGTCCGGGATCGGGAAGTGGACGACGTTCTCTTCGAGGTCGGTCATTCCGAACCGACGCGCGTGAGCCCGCATATAATTCTGGGCCATGTCGTCGTTCTTCGGGATGATGAGGATCGTCGGTCCCTCGGTGTTGTCGTACAGCGACAGCATGTCGTTGATGAGGGCTTTCGACTTCCCAGAGCCGGTTGTTCCGAACCGGCCGTAATGAGTGGGCAGCAGTCCGGGTGGAATGTGTGTCGGCACGTCTTCGGCCTCGCCGTTGTCGTTGAGGGCGTACCCGATTGCCATCCCGTCTCGGAACTCGCTCATGAGGTCCTGGTGGGGACGGGGCAACGGATTCCGACTCTGCTGTTCCGCACGCGTTCCACGTGTCCCCTCGACAGTAAGCTGTTCCGAGGAGGGTACGAGTACGAAGTTCGCGAGTTCTCGGCCACTCAGGACGAACTCCGGTCGGGTCTTCCCACGGCCGGTCGTGATCTCACGATCCAAGAGTCGGTGGAGTGCGGATCGTGCGTGCTGTTCTTTCTTGGCCTGCCGCAAGCCGTTGTCGCGCAACCGTTCAGCCTCCACCTCGTAGTACGGCCCGTCAAGCGGGTCGAATACCGGGACAAGTGATTGCATTCGCTCATCGAGTTCACCGCGACCGTCGTCACCGGATGGAATCCCGATTGCTCGGATGTTCGCGGTGAACGACCGCTTCGGATTTTTCGCCTCGATTGCCGCGACACGTTTTGCAACCGCGTCGCTCAGCTGGTTTCTGTCCCGGCTCTCCGACTGATCGTTGAGTTCGAAGAGGGAGTCAATAATCTCCTGGGCGAGTGTGTCTCGACCGTCGATGACGTCCTCCTTGCGAAGATCGGCATCGGACTGCCAGCTCTCGCGTCGTTGGAAGACGACTTGGAACGCTACTGGTGCTGTCGCCTCCATCAGGTGGTCGACAAGCGACGCGAGCGCACCCCCTGGCTGATCGACCGCGGGGAGTTCTGCTTCGTCGTCGGCAGTAAATGGTGAGAGTGACGTCATCCAGTCCTGCTTCCGAGTTGCCGACCCTTGCCACCGCACGCCGAGTGGGGAGACGGTCTCGATCGCTGGCCGCGCGAGTATCGTCCCCTTCGATGTTACCGTTGGTTTGGCAAGCGTCGTGAGTGGCTCATCCTCGGGAATCGCATCTGGTGGGGCGAGTTCGAGGACAGTATCTTCGATTTCGATGAAGTGGTCGGCAGACTGATCGCCGACCGTTCCTCCATCCGCGACTGATTCGGCGTCCCCTGACCCCGCTTGACTGTTGTCGTCAGTGCCACTCTCGTATTGCTCGTCAGGGCCGAACTCGTACGTGAGCTCGCCTGACTCATAGTGCTCGACGAATGTCTCGCGGTCGAATTCGACAGGCTGTACGAGTCGGGATGCGATGTCGATCTCGGAACGCTCGATGTCGAACGTCTCTGGATAGATCGACCGGAGTCGTTTCTCAAGGGTATCCAGATGGTCGTCGGCACCGTAGTAGAATTCGACGGGGTCGTCTGCACCCTCGCTGAGCGCGAGGAATTCGAATCGTAGCGGTGTTTCGCTATGTAGAGGATTGAGTTTGTCAACTAGCCCTGCTGAGTCCGCTGAGGTCAGTTTGTGAAGACTTTCCAGTGCCTGCGGTAGACGCTCCGGATTGAGGCGTTCGGAGGTTGGCGTCACGCGAAGGTACTCACGCATCGTCGTCACCTCCCTCTGAGCCACCATCAGTCTCTGTTGGCGTCCGCTCAGGTGGAAGTTGTCCGTTGTCGGTCGTTCGGCTTTCAATGTCGTCCTGGAACGCCTGAACGTCCGCGTCCACAGCAATCTCGCCAGTACCGGGGAGCGAGGATCGCCGTTGCTCGGTTGGCTCGAAGTCGATAACCTCCTTCTCCTTGGGCATCGCTTTGACCTGGATGCCGCGCCACTCGCCGTCGACGCCGACCAGTGCCTCGGAGAAGCCCGCATCTTCGTTTCCGGGGACGGCATCTTGGACGAACCGCATCTGCGCGTAGTTCAGCCCGAACTCGTCGGCCCACTCTTCGTCCATCCCGTCGAGTCGATGGAACTGCTTGACCGCACACTGGTCGAGGATCGCTTCGGACTCAGCGTGCTCGAAGAACTCATCGACGGTCTGCGTGACCAGCCGAATCGAGAGATCGTGGTGGCGGTGGTGCCGGAACACCGTTTCGAGGAACGCCAAACTCGCGGCATCCTGCATAATGTAGCGTGCCTCGTCGATGTAGAACACGACCTCCTTGTCTGAGACCTTCGCCCGCTCGTACACCAGCGAGATCAACAGCTGCATCGTCAGCGCCGTGCTGCTGTCGACGCTGCCCTCCTGCTGGGCGAGATCGAGGTAAATGACCTTCTCGTCCCGGATGTCGAAGTCCGACGCCTGACCGAGATTGGCGTGGCGACCGTCGTCCTCGAAGGGGCGAAGCTGATCGAGCAACCACGTCGCGTCGTCCTTGATCTTCCCTGCCTCCTCGTCGGATCGGACGACGAACTCCTCGGGCTCGTCGACCATATCCTCGAAGACGTCCATCATGTCCCGGATGGTTGGACTCGGGTTGTCGTGCGTAGAGATGTCGTCGGTGATGCCCTTGCGCTGGTAGGCACGTTTGAGGGCGAGTTCGAGCGTGGTGCGGCGGTCACCCAGCGAGATGCCGCGGAGCGCGAAGAAGTTCGTGAGGAAGCTCATCGCGTCGTCGAGCTTCTCGTTGAACGGGCTCGCGTCCTCGCCCATCGCCCGCTGGACGTGTTCGGGTGTCTCTCGAATTTCCAGCGGATTCAGCCCGAGCGTCCCACCGACGGTGATGCGTTTGGCGTCGAGCGCCTCTGAGACGCCGGCCCAGTTGTTCAGGGGTTCGAGGATGATGCCGATGCGGTCCTTGCTCTGCTCGATGGAGCGGATGAAGTTTTGTTTGGAGCTGAACGACTTTCCGGAGCCCGTGTCGCCGACGGTGAACATCGCGTAGCCGTTGTCCCGGGCGAACGGGTCGATGACGACGGGGCTCTGGTTGTCCTTGTGAACCCCGAACTCGACGCCGCCCTCCTCGAGGATAGTCGCGTTATGCGGCGACGCGAGCAGTGCGCCAACGGCTCCACCGAGGGCGATGGATTCGCGACCGAACTCGTTGTCGCCAATGGGTGCGGCGGACTGGAGGGCAAGGTCCTGGCGACAGATCGCTGTCTTCGGCGTGAGGTTCGCTGGATCATCGCGGAGCGCACTCTTGACCTTCTGGACGGAGTCCCTGAGGTCGTCCTTGTCGTCAGCGCGAACCGTGACGAACATCCCCTGGTCGAAGACGTTCGCGCCGTTCTCGACGGCCTTGTACGTCGCTGCGGCATCGTTGGCGCGCTCTTGGAGATAGGCGCTCCGGATACTCTGTTCGAGGTCAGCGTCGACCTGAAGGTCGTCAGCGATGTCCTGCAGTTCGTTCCGGGCTCGCTCCTGATTTTTCGGCGTGATGTGCGCTGTGAGGTCGAACTCGACATCGGTCAGCTCGAAGAGGTCGCTCAGATACCCGTCGTTGGGGTAGTCGGCATAGTTAGCGATATACAGCGTCGTCGTCCACTGCTCGCCGACCCGTGCGGCTCGCGTTTCCCACTCGACAGCTCCGGGCGCGGTGACGGTCTTGTGCGACTCGGAGATATCATCGAGGAGTTGGCGTTCGGCCTCGCCTTCTTTGAGTGTCTCCTCGTCGAGGACATCCGTAAAGTCCACGTCTGGTTCATCATCCGCAGTGAAGCGGTCCCAGAGATGTTTGCTGCCGACACCGAGAACGAGGCCCACCAGGAGTGCAAGTACTGCACCCTCTGCTGGTGTCAGGTTCTGGAGCCACCCGGCGACGGGGCCAAGCGCGCCACCACCTGTCTGGAGGATCACGTTACGCATCGTGTGGGTCCTCCCGGCGCGAGTGGCCGATAATCGATTGGTCGCGAACGACACGCTCCGCCTCGTCGTAGTCGTGTTCGCGGCCGTTCCAGAAGTCCATATTCAGGACAAACAGCTCAACCGTGCTGAGCCGGCGTGCGGACCACCCCGACGCCTGCTGGATGAACTCGGAGCGAACGTCGTTGACGCGACTGTCGAGTTTCTCGAACATCTGGGCACGGCGCTCGACGTCGGTGAGGTCCTCGCGGCGGGTGACGAACGGGTTGAACAGGAACCCGATGACCGGGAACTGGGTCAGCTTCTCGGCGGGGGTGCCCTCGTCGCGGAAGCGGTCGTACACCTCTATCGGGCTGACTTCAACGCCGATGTAGTACCGAACCTGCTGGATGCCCCGGTCACGCATCTCCTTCGGACGTGTCTCCCGGTATTCTTCGAGGAGTTCCCGGAAGATCTGGTTTTCCGTGACGTCTTCGTCAGTGAGTCGATCCTCGATGGTCTCGGTGATCTGCTCCACCGGAAATGAACGGGTTGTGGCGTGAAGTTTGAGCTTCGAGTCCAGCTCTTTGTTGGCGAACTCTTCGCCTGCCTCCTGGAGCTGCGCCCAGTCGTCGGACATCGCGAAGTCCATGTTGGCTGGATCGATTTCGATGAACGCCTCCATCGCGCCGTCCTCACGCTGGATGGCACCAGCGCCTGGCCACGCTCGCTTGATGTTCGTGAGGTCCTGCGTTCGCTCGTCCGGCTTGAACGGCGTGTAGTTCGCGAGTCCACCCTCGTTCCGCTCTGACTCGTTGGTACTCGTGTCGGCTTCGGCGGGCGCACTGAACGTGACCTGAGGCCGCTTGAGGTACCGATAGACGTCTTTGGTCCACGTCCAGGCGTTCAGGTGGGTTGGTGAGACGTAGATGACGGCGACGCCAAAGCCAAGCCCGCCAGCGACGAACGGGAGGGCAAGCGACTCGATCCCGGTGAGGCCAGCGATAAACAGCCCAATAATGGGGAAGGCGATGAGCATGCCGACGTCCCCTTCCTCGATATTGAGATACGGGATGCGACTCTCCTCGCCGAACTGATCCATGATGCGCCGTGCGGCTGCGTCTTGATCTGCTGACATTGTTAGTGGATTCCTCGATCAAACTCCATTCCACGGTCGTCACTCGCCGATTCCGTTGTTGCTCCACCTGGGTCATTCTCCGTTCGGCGATACGACGGCGTACCACCATCGTCTCCTCCATGCCCACCGCGGGCAGCTGCTTTTTGCGCGACGGCGTGGCCGGCGGCGGCTTTTGGCCCCCATCGAGCGGCAGTCGTCGCGACGCCGGAGCCAGCGAGGTATCCACCGGCGGCGACACCGCCGACGAGTGCTGCGCCTTTCGTCGCACCGCCGACGACTTTGGCCGTCAATGGCGTCGCGTATTTGAACGTCTTCCACGTGATGTAGAGGGCAACAAGTGGGAGCGATGCGGCGACGAGGTATTTGAGGAACGCTGTTCCTGGCGTGAGTGTCCCACCGGAGTAGATCAAGTCGTATCCCTTGAGGATCATCGCGGCCGGGAGCGGGAGGACAGCCAACGGGACAAACCGTTTGCAGAACCCCATCGCGATATCGGATACGACCGGAATGTTTCCGTAGGCCAGTGCAATAGCGATCGGCATTCCGTACAGGTAGACATAAATCAGAATTATCCGGATGTAGAACAGCGCCTCCAGAGCCCACATTGAGATTCCACCAATCACGGCGAACAATAGCCCCAATCCGGGATTTGTAATGGCTGTTCCCAAGAACTGAAGCATTGCCGAGGCTACGGAGGAAAGCTCCGGCATCAGTGCAATGGTGAAGCCGTCGACGAGGTAGAGCGCGAGAGTTCCAACCCAATACCACGTAATGATTAGAAAGGCTCCGACCCAGGCCGTCTTCTTCGTTTTTCGGGCTTCGTAGGCACTTCCAATATTGAAGATCCGAACAGTGTGACGCCCCTGAACGCTCATTACGAGGAGCAAAAGGGCGATCAGCATAATTTCGCCGCCGATGAGAGCATCGTGAATCGCTGGCCAGGGTGCATTGGTTGGTTCACCGAAGACAAAGGCTCCATTCGTCTCTGGAGTCGGGGTTCCGAACATTCCCTCAGTCAAAGTCTCATACCCCGATCTGAGACCGTTCATAAACAGTCCGATGAACCAATCAACGACGCCCTTGATACCCTCAAGGACGACGTCAATGAGATCAACCATCGTCAGGCCTCCGTGATCGTGGCCTCACAGTCAGTCATCTCGTCAGATCCGGAGTACTGGACGTCGTAGGTACTCGTGACTCGATTTCCACTGACTCGGGTCTCGACGACAACCGTAAACTGGCCACTGTTACCGTCTGGGGAACACCCCATTCCGTCCTCACTCTCTGAACCGAACGGGAACGAATTACTGAACAGGTCGATTGTCTCGCCAGGGGAGACTACGACCTGATCAGCTTCGTATATCCCACTACCTCTGGGATTCTCAATTGGATTGGGAACGTCTCCCGAGAAAACCAGTTCAGTTATCGCTTCCGGGCCACTCCCTGTGTTCTCTACCGTGACGAAAGCCTCGCCATTCTTGATCCGGTCCGTCTCGCTCTCGCCATAGACTTCGTCCCACGGCTTATCTGGATTATTTCGATAGAGTCCAACATCCTGTATCTGAATCTCTGGACGGAGTTCAGTCGTGGTCTCAACTACTGTCTCCTCACCCTTCAACGCGAGTACGCGGTACTCACCAGACGCATACGCGGTGCCGATCTCGAACGAGACCTGTTGAGCACCCGCAGCTACGTCACGCTTCCCGAATAGCTCGCCGTTCGGTTGGATGAGGTTGACTTGGTCGACGTCGGCCTCTTCGGAGAGTTCGACGACGAGTGTTGTCCCCTCGACAGTAATACGCGTGAGTGGGCCGTTTCCATCTGGAGAGGTCGTTCCGTCACTAGGCGTCCCAGAACCGCCATTGTCGTTCAGACAACCAGCGACGCTTACGAGCGCAGCACCTGCGACTGTTCGGAGGGCGGTTCGCCGACTGATGTGTGGGTGGTTTCTAGTCATGGACTATGGGTTCCGTTGGAAGATGTCTTCTGGACCAAGCATTCGGAGGAGCCGCTTGCCTGCGTAGAACATCACAATAAACGGGATGAGCTGCCAGCCGACCTCGAGAATGAACGCGAACCAACCGGCAATGGTGCCGAGCGGATGCCACCGAGCAGTTGCCGTCGCACTCACATACGCGGGGTTGTGCCCGAGCCACGAGCCTGGGTGGTACCGAGCCGTGTAGATGCCCGGCTCGTCGATCGTCACGATCGTTACCCCGGAGGCGTTGGTCTCGACGCGTTGCTCCGCGATGGTGATGTAGCCGTTGCGAGTGTTCCCGCCGATTGGATATCGTCGGTCGGGATCGCTGAGCACGATTGGGGCGCCGGTATCGTTGTCCCGGAGTTCGATGCGGAGTGTGGCCTGGCTTTCGTTCTGCCGGAGAACCTCAACAGTCAGATTACTGCGCCGGAGCTGCCGCTCAGAGCCAGCATCAGGTGCCACAATCGAGGCATTCACACCCCGTACGATCCCCGCAACTTGGAGCGCGTCGCGGTCGACTGTCTCGGCACGAACTGCGACGCCGTACGTCGTCGTGTACGACTGGTTGACGATGTCGATGTTGATGTTCTCGCCGATAGTTCCGTCCGGAGACGGTCGGTCAGTGCCCCAGGTGTCGATAATCTCTGGGCCATCGCGAACTGGTTCAGCCCTCGGGCCGATTCGCGACGGGAACGCGTGAACATAGACTGGAATCGCATCCGACTCGACGGTGGCGCTGTCGGTCCGGTTCGACCGGACGAGCGTGTCCCAGTTGGTGTTGCGGGCCGTGTAAAACCGCCAGACGCCACGCACTCGTGCGCTTCCATTCTCCGTGAGCGTGTACCCCTGCCACGGGCGGGACTGGAAGATAGCCACACCAGCGTCGCCATTGGGATACTCGGCGTAGTAGGGATACGCCGAGAGGTCGTAGATCTCGACGGCGATCGAATCGGAAACGTTGCGTGATTCCGTCCGATAGGTGACGTCGACGTCCGTCTGATTGCCGTGGTTAGTTCGGGTGGTCTTCTTTAGACGGACGCTGATCTCCGCTTCGAGCGTGAGATTCGCGCTCCAGTCATCTTCGATCCGGTAATCGAGAGCGGGCGTATGGGTCCCGTCCTGCGTCGCGATGGTCTCCCCGTTCTTCTTCAACCGGACTTCTTCGATCTCGTGCTCCGTGAGAGACCACGAGATAGTCGTGTTGCCGGAGGAACTCCCGTTGGGCACGCGAACCCGGTAATCAACGAATCCGCGCATCGTCCCATTCGGCGCGATGTACAACGGTGTCCCTCCGGACTCCAGGTGTCCTCGGGTAGAGGGTTGGACCGCGAAGATGGTGGCGTGGGCATCCTCGATGAAGACACCGTCCTCAAGGTCCGCGTGCTGCGGATGCATGGAAGTATCTGCTCCGCCAGCGTCGAGGTCCTCGAAGTCGTTCCGCGTCCACGTTGCCGCAGTCTCCGGCGGCCGTTTGAACGTGATATCCGTCCCGTTTGCTACTTGATGGACAGCGGAACGGTCCTCGCCGTATCGCTGCTGGTACTCCTCCTGGCTGATGTAGTTGTCCGCGTCGCGAGACCACAGCGTCGCTGATTCATTCGCAGTGAGTCCATTCCCCTCCGTACCTGGCCGTGGCGGGCTTGCAGTAACGAGACCCGTGACTAGGCCCGTCACGAACAGGGCGGCCATTAGCACGGAGAGCTCTCGTTGTTTCATGGGGGCTTGCGACGGGGGCGGTAGTCGCCTACCAGGGGGCGAGGTCGACGCACTGCGCCAGCGGGAGGTTCATCATCGACCCGGCAACGGTGTAGAGTGGTCCAAGGGCGACGAGGACGACCGTAGACTTCATCGCCGACCGCTTGTGACGCTTGAGCCCCTTCTTTTGGTCGGGCGTGATCGTGAACATCTCGATGAGGGAGTCGGCCTGCCACACGACCGCGAGGCCGACAATACCCAGCGCCGTGGTAAGCTGGAAGAAGCCCTCGATCATGCTGGGGAGGTTGTCTGCGCTACAGACGGCGTTCGTCTGTGCGGCGGCGGGTTCCACAGCGAACAGGCTCAGGACGACGACGATGAACACAGCTTGCCTGGGAAGCCTACTCGATGCTGTCGGCTGACTTTCGGCGCGATTCGGGGCCGTCTCGGAGGGCGTATTGTCCTGTGACATAGCGGGTTACTCCTCTGCGTCGTCGACGAGTGCTTTCAGATCAGCGTAGCGGTTGGTCTCGTCGACGATCTCGTCTTTCGTGTAGCCCTGTTCGCGGGCCCGTTCGAAGAGATCTCGAAGCTCGTCAGGGTCGACGTCGCGAAGCTCCATCTCGTCTCGGAGGGCGCGCCGATAGAGGGCGGAACCGTTGATATGGCTGTTCCACGTCAGATACAGATCATCGATGTCTTCGATGGTGACTGCCCGTGTGATCATATGTGCGGGGTGGGTATGCACCGGTTGAGCCCCGGTCCATGGTGGTGCGATAGCTAGAAGATCGGTATATGCTTTCTGGCTACCAACTGGCGCAAAATTCTAAAGTAAATTATAATCGGAGAGCTCGTTCACCTTGCAAGGAAACTATTAACCAACAATGGGGTTAGCTGCGGTTGACTGTTGGTTAAGGTTGGTATGGCACTCTATTCGAGTTCCACGACGTCTCCACGCCCGTTGTCGAGGATTTCTCGCACCTCGGCCAAGAACTCTTGACCTTCCTCGTGGAGCCTTGTGCCTTCATCGAGGTCACACTCGTCCGCATCGAGCTGCTCAATGATTTCCTCGACACGGCTCAGCCGATCGTGGATCTCTTGGTCGTTTGCCACGCTCAGATCACCCCCAGCCACAGTCCGGTAATGACCAACAACAGCAACAGCAGCACAGCGATTGCGGCCTTGTAGTAGATCGGCGGAACCCCCTCAGGTGCGGCCGCCTCGTCGACTGCTTCGACGAGTTCCTGTTCGTGTTCGTGCTCCTGCTGGAAAGTTTCGTACGCAGCCTCGAGTTGCTGCTCCAGCGGTTCGACCTCACTCGCAAGGAACTCCTCGCGAGAACTCACGATATACTCGCCGGCGGCCGTCGGCGTGATCGTCGCGACATCCGCCACCTGATCAGCGATTAGCTGGTCATCAGTGTGCCCAATTGCGGTGATGATCGGCGTGTTCGCGGTGAAGATCGCCTCCGCGACCCGCTCGGTGTTGAAGGCTTGGAGGTTCGAATCACTCCCGCCGCCGCGACCGACGATGATCGCGTCGACGTCCTCGGAGCGGTCGAGGTGGTGGATGCCGTTCGCGATGGACGTCGGCGCCTCCGATCCCTGGACAGTCGCGTCCTTCACCAGGATATCGGCGGTGGGGTCCTGCTCGTGGATCGCGTTCTGGATGTCGTACTGGGCGTCCCCCCGGAGAGAAGTGACGACGCCGACCCGCTCCGGGAACGCCGGTGGTTGTTGTTTCTGCTCGTCGTCGAACCAGCCACGCTCTTCGAGTTCGCTTCGCAGTCGCTCGACTGCGGCCGCCTGGTCGCCGTCGCCGACGACGATCACTTCCCACGGTTTGAGGTCGATTTTCCCACCTTCGACCCAGTAGTCGATATCGCCCTCGAGGATGACCTCGGTGCCGTCTTCGAGCTCGGCGTCCATATCCCGGTAGCGGTTCGCCCAAATCATACAGGGGAGTTCAGCGTCGCCGTCGGTGAGCGTGAAGTAGAGCGCCGTACTGTTCTGGTGGAGGTCAGTGACTTCGCCAATACCGCGGACACCGTTGAGGGCAGGCATCTCCTCGACGATAGATGCAATCCGGTCGTTCAGCTGTGACACGGTGAGGACCTCTCTCGCATCGGGTTCGACCGCCTGCCGTTCGGTTTCCGGTGCGTCCGCCATCTCCGTCTACTAACTCTTGCCAGGAACCTCAAAAAGCTACGTTCGAGTGATGGGTCGGCTGTGTTACGCAGGCCTACAGGTCGCGGGGCTGAACCGTCTTCCGATCGTTGGCCTCAGCACGCTCTGCGGCGTCGTCGAGCAGTTCGGCGACCTCTTCGTTGAGGCCGTCGTAGAAATCTGCCGACACGTTGTGCTTCGACAGTGCATCCTTCACAGCTGCTTTGACGATCAGGTCAGACATTCCATCCTGGAGTTATCTTGTTCAGCATATAAACGTTGAAGAACTACGGTGTTACTGACGAAAGAGGGAGCGTATAAGTGTTGTCGAAAGGCGATCGGCGTTCCGCATCAGTACCGTCCCTATGATACTCGTTAGGAGAACGTACCCAACGGTGAACGCCGGGATCGTCTCTCGAAGCGCAGAGGTGGTACCTGCTGTTACGAGGAACGCAGCGATGACGAGCGAGAACTCGCCGCGGGGCGCTAATGCACACCCAACCCGTACTGACCGATGACGATCCAATCCGTACGCCCGTCCAGCGAAGAACCCACTTACGAGCTGTCCGCTTGTGGTAACAACGACTGCGACGAGAACGAATCCAAGTGTTGCCATCAACAATGCCGGGTTCGTCTGTAATCCGATCACGAAAAAGAACATCGCGGCGAAGAGATCCCGAGTGGGCGCGATGAGCCGTTCAATTCTATCTGTGTGTCTCGTTCGGCCGAAAGCAGTCCCAACGAGAAACGCAGCAACAGCTTCACTGACCCCCACCATGAGCCCGGCACCGGCGACAATAGCTCCAACACCGAGGACACCGATGACGAAGATTTCGGTTGAGCCCACGCCGAAGAGCCGTTCGAGGATTCCTGCTCCGTAATACGCTGCGCCAAGCAGGAGGAGCAGAAACAGTATCGATTGACCGATGGAGAGAACAACGGTTGATGCATCCGTGCCACCAACTAAGAACACAGAGAGAAGAGCGAATCCGAGAGCAGTCAGGATATCCTCGATAACAATAACACCGAGAATCGCCTGACTCTCCGGATCTACGATCCACCCGAGATCGATGAGCGATTTCGCGATGATGACCGTCGAAGAGTTGAAGACGATCAGGGCGATGAACCCTGCTTCTAGCCAGGTAAACCCGAATGCGAGCCCGAGAGCGATACCGAGTGGGAGACTAATCCCGATATCGACGGCACCGGCACGCAGGAATCTAATGCGGTTCGTGAAGAGCTGTTCGAGGCTCAGTTCGAGGCCCACGAAAAACAGAAGCAAGACGACACCCAGGTCAGCCAGCAGTCTCACGATATCTGGACTGTCTATGAGAGTCAACGAGATACCGCCGAGCGACGGTGCGTATGGACCAATGAGAATTCCGACGATGATGTACGCAGGAATAACAGACTGCTTGTATCGAAGTGCCAGCGCTCCTGCCCCCGCGAGCAACAGGAGGAGGACACCGGCCGTAAAGAGAAGATTGAACTCGACCACAGTGGGCTACCTGACTTCGGGAGAGATGAAAGGCGTTGTCTCTCTTGCCGGCTCGCTCGACAGCTACGCTGTTAGGAGTTCATCGAGGGCGTCGTATGCCTCATCAGTCCCGACCACAACGAGCATATCTCCGGCCTGAATGTCGGTGTCCGGGTCTGGATTCGATATTGTCCGGTCACCGCGCTGGATTGCGAGAATCGAGACTCCTGTGCGACTTCGGAGCTGTGTCTGGCGAATGGGCTGATTTGCAATTGGCGATGTTTGCCCGACTTCGATCCACTTGATGCGAGCATCTTCAAAGGCGTCCTCGAGGCCTTCCCCGACCGGATGGAAATATGTCCCATCGAATATCTCCGCGATTTTTCGGGCCTGTGACTCGGTCGCTTCGAACAGTTGCTCACTGTCACCATCGGCGTCTTCTCGCCAGTAGGTCTCCCGACGGCCGTTGTTATGCACCACGATGACGAACTCACCACCGGTCGGGAACGATAGAGTATAGCGACGACCGACGCCTGGAAGCTGGGTTTCGAAGACCTTCATTGAGCGGGTATTCGCAGGAGATACATATTGGCCTTCGGGTCAGTGATACGAGCACTTTTCTCGCATCTATCCGAACCACCGAGTGTGTATGGGTACTCGCCGAACACCGCCGACTATCTGCCCGGACTGTGGGGCCGAGGATTCGTACCGGCCACGGTATACAACGGGAGGAGGCTGGCGGGTCTCACACTATCGATGTCTCCGCTGTGGTCGAGAATTCTATCCCCATCGTGAGTAGTCGATATCTCAGTCAGGAAGGCACCTCCATAGTTTTGCCGTCGCTCTGCTAAGTGAGGAGCTATGAACGTCCTCATCCCGGTCCGTTTCCCTCTTACCGACCGGAACAAGCGTGCGCTGGAACGTGCACTCTCGCTTATCGATGACGATCCCATGGCGTTGGTGACAGTCCTGCATCTGAATTCGTATCCGGACGATGAACGCGTGACTCGTCGTGATCTCAGGACTGTCGTTGAGCGTGAGTATGGAGACGTTCGGGCTGACTACATTACTCGTGATGGCTTTCTCATTGAAGAGGCAGTCCTGGAAGAAGCGAGTCGTGAAGAGATTACCCACGTAGTCATTAGCGAAGCGCGCCGCAGGAAGTGGGTCGATTCACTGCTCGAACTGCTTGATGTCAGTGTGGATATCGAGAGCTATCTCCGAGCGAATTTGGATATCGAACTCGTCGTGGTACCCTGAGTAACGCCATCGAGTTTAGTCTTTAAATTACGTCTCTGCATATCAGTCAGTACTTCATGTCCCTGTACTCGCGGTGGAGTCAGTACGGAGCTCGGCTTACAGTTATACTCACACTCGCGGTAGCGCTCCTCTCAGTCCTCACAGGTATCGCAAATATCGGAGCACAGAGTGTCGTTGGGCCACTTGCAGAGTTCATCCCACCAGCGATTCAACGCACTGCGGGGTTTACGGGCGCGCTCACTGGTTTTCTCATTCTCATCAGTGCGTTCGGGCTGCGTCGAGGGCTCCGTGTTGCTTGGTACTCGACTGTCGTACTGCTTCCGATCACCGCGCTCCAGGGATTGATGCAGTCCAGTCCCCTGTCGTTCCCGCTAATTGTCCTCTCACTCCTCGCTCTTCCAAATGTTCTGGCGAACCGACGTCACTTCGACCGCGAACTCTCGTTTTCGATATCACAACTGACGGCTTTGGCCGCGATTGTCGGTGCACAGATCTACGGGACGGTCGGGACCTATGCACTCCGAGACGAATTTGCAAATATCACCACGCTGGTTGATGCGTTCTACTACACGCTGGTGACTGCCAGCACCGTCGGGTACGGGGATGCTGCACCGACGACCCAGAGTGCCCGCCTCTTCGGGATGTCGGTTATCGTGATCGGGACCACGAGCTTCGCACTCGCACTCGGGACGGTCCTAGGCCCTGCAATTGAAGCCCGTCTATCCCGTGCACTCGGACGAATGACGGACTCACAGCTCGAACTCCTCAGCAATCACATCCTCATTCTCGGATATGGCGACCTCACCGAGGCAATCCTCGAGGAGTTCTCGCAGGATATTCGAGACGGAACCGAGATTCTCGTGATAACGCCAGACAGCGATAACGCACAACACCTCGCTGAGCGGGATTTCAACGTGCTGACTGGCGACCCCAGCGATGAGGAAACCCTTCGGAAAGCGCATATCGAGGAAGCTCGAGCGATACTCGTCGCGACGAACAACGATGCTGAAGACGCGCTCTCCGTCCTTACCGCGCGAGATTTGAACACCGAGGGTTACATTGTTGCTGCAGCGACGAACCGTGAGAATATCGGGAAGCTAAAACGGGCAGGGGCAGACACCGTCATCAGTCCGCAGAGTATTGCGGGCGAAATCCTCGTCCGATCGGCGTTGAATCGGCAGAGTATGGACGAGATGGACGAGTTAACGACAGAGTTTCTCGACGAATAGCACAATCCTGTCCAAGATACATACGGACCGCTCATCGATACTCTTGTTCGATGTTACAAGCTGTTTTAAACACGGGATGTGAATTCGGTCTCGATAAGCGGAGTCTCAACCAGATATGGAACCGCCCCGGTCAAGAGTCGTTGAGATCGCAACCCTCCTCGAGAGATATCTCGCGCTCTCCGTCTATATCGGCGTTCGAGGAATGATATTTTTTGGGAGCTGGTTTATTCTGTATACCATTATTGGACTATTTGTAAAAATGTCTGGGTGGTTCGACCCACCGTATCCTCCATTATCACTGGAATCTGACCCATTCTTCGTCATCGGAGGCGCAATTGTGGGGTTATTCGTCGTTCAGAGTGCTGGTTCGTTCTTGCTGTATCATTTCCTCGTTGGGGTCGAGGACGAGAAGTCAGAGTTCGCAGTCCTGATGGGATTCATCAGTCTTGGATTCGGTGGCGCACTGCTTCGAGTGACCCTCCCTCCTGCGCTTCGAATGGTCTCAAGCATAGTATAATCCGGAATTAATTCGTATCCTCACCAATTGACGGTGAGGACCTGACTGGTATCAGACCACAACGTCTTTTCTCGGAGAAGTCGGAGGACCTACCAGTCATCTAATTGGACAGCCAAACTGTATTGGACTCCTGGCTTGAGCACTATGTTGGGACTCAAGAACGATTCCGTATGCTGCTCGGCAACGATGAGTGCTCTCTTCGCGGGTCAACCGAGGTGGGAACCCAATTCTCCAGTTCCTTTGCATACCAGGCCAGTGATCCTATCTCGTTCTGAGCCGTAGGAGTTGTTGAACTCTGTCACTCTCTGACACTTCATGCGTCTGGGACTTACGGAGATTCTCATAGGGCCATCCGACTTGATCACAGTATCGCCAGTCGCGTTGTCGGGGTATTGTCGCGTGGACTCTCGTTCTGGTCGCCGTAGGATGCAGTATTTACTTATTTATAACTGGCATACAGCCACGCTAGTATGGCCGATGATTCAATTTCGTCTTCTACTCAGGCAGGGGGTGGGCAAAGCGTAACCGAAGAACTCAATCCGGAAATCGGGCTCCTCGGCGCGCTGGCGATCGGCGTGGGGACGATGATTGCCGCTGGCATTTTCGTTCTGTCCGGCCTCGCCGTCGAAAAGGTCGGTGCCGTCGCTATCCTCTCGTTTCTTATCGCTGCGATAGTCGCCGCGTTCACCGCCGCCGCCTACGCCGAATTCTCCTCCATCTACCAGGAGAGTGGGGGCGGATACATGTACACCGCTAACACCTTCGACAACAATCTCACCTACATCATGGGATGGACGATGATTCTCGGCTATCCCGCGAGCGCCGCCTTCTACCTCGCTGCGTTCTCTGACTGGTTCTACCGGTTCATCTATCCCGCTCTGAGCATCCCCGAGGCAATTCCGTTCTGGGTCCCGGGAATCGTCATTCTCTCTTTGCTTGTGCTCGTCAATATGCGCGGCACAGAGGAATCCAACCAGTTCCAGATCATCGTCACCGGCCTGAAGGTCGCGCTGTTGCTGTTGTTTCTCTACGGTGGATTACAGGCGCTGGATCCGGCGGTCATCCAACAGTCAGTCACAGAGAACATTAGCGAGTTCGCCAACATCGGCCTGACCAGTGCCCTCGTGTTCATCACGTTCTTCGGCTTCTCCGCGATCGCCACCAACGCCGAGGAAATCAAAGACCCTGGTGACACTATCCCGAAAGCGATCTATCTCAGCATGGGGATTGTGACGGTCATCTACACGCTGGTCGTGCTGGTGATCGTCATCGCCGTCAACAGTGATGCCTTCGTTCAATTCCTCGCAGCGAATGTTGATCTCGGTGGCGTGGACGCCGCCGAATACATCGCTACCCATGGAGAGGTATCGATGGGGTACGCGGCTCGGTTCTTCCTCGGATTGCCCTACAACGCCGGGTTCTACGTGATTATCGTCGGGGCACTGTTCTCGATGCTGTCGGCTGCAAATGCGACGATCATGGCCGGGTCGCGCGTGAAACTGGCAATGAGTCGCCGGAACCACCTGCCACGAAGCCTCGAGGCGATTCATCCGAACTGGGGGACGCCGTACAAGACGGTGCTCATGACTGGGGGACTCATCTTCCTGTATATCTTCGTGTTCGCGGTGTTGTTCGGTGAGACCGGTGGCTCCCGCCCGCTGTTCGGTATACACCTCGGGATCGAGGGGCTCGCACAGTTCGCTAATTTCCTGTTGATCACTGGTCTCACGGTCGTCAACGTCGCGTTAGTCGTCAACCGTCGCAAGTATCCTGACATCAACCGTGGCTTCCGGGTCCCGCTGGTCCCGATCATCCCGGCGATTGCCGTCCTCGCTAACCTCGTGCTCATCGGAACCATCGTCACCGATACGGTCGGACAGTACGCCGTCGCACTCGGGGTTCTAGCGGAGGTTATCGGCGTGGGAATCTGGTTCGCCTGGAAGAGTCGGACACCGTCAGTCGAACAACTCGAGGAGGAGACACCGACGGCTGTCGCCGAATATACGGCTCCTGGTAACGGCTATCAGATTGTCGTCCCGATTGCGAATCCACGGAATGCACCCCAGTTAATGCGAACTGCGACGACACTCGCCAATGAAAACGACGGCGAAGTGCTCGTCATGAGTGCGGTCACTGTTCCCAACCAGACGCCGCTCTCGCGTGGACGTGAACGGACCGGCGAGAAGCGTGCCGTCCTCGACCAAGCGATGGATATCGCCGAGGAGGAGGGAGTTCCCGTCAGCGGGACGATCAGGATTGGCCACCACGCCGCCGACGCCATCATCAACACGGTCGCCCAGCACGGCAGCGACGCCGTCCTCGTCGGATGGGGTGGCGACCGGTCGAGCGATAGTGACGTCGTACTCGGCTCTGTCGTCGATCGTGTTGTCGCCGAAGCCGACTGTGACGTCTTCGTCGAGCGGATCGGGATAGAAGCCGACGGCGATCTCGATTCGATCCTGTTACCGACGGCGGGTGGCCCACACGCCGAACTGGCAGCCGAAACGGCCGCCGCGCTCGCCCGCGGAACTGGCGCGACAGTGACGTCCGCCTACGTCATCGACCCCGACGCGTCCGACGCGGAATACGAGCGGGCACGCTCGTTGCTCGCTTCGGCGACCGAGGCGTTCGAAACCGGTGGAGCATTCGAGACAACCCTCCTAGAAGGAGAAGACGTGGTGGCGACCTTGGTTGAGGCGAGTGCAGATCACGACCTCACCATCATCGGCGCGACGCGGGAAGGCGCGTTCCAGCGGTTCCTGTTCGGCACGATTCCGGAAACGGTCGCCATGCGAGCGTCTAACACGGTCATCATGGCCAAGCGGAACCTAGACGTGCGGTCGCGACTTCAACAGTCGATCGACATATTACGCGAGCGTCTGACTGGGCAGTCAAACACGATGGAGCAAGGTGGGGAGGAATAAATGTCCGAGCCGGATGCGGATCCGTTGCGCGTAGAGTACACGACAGTTGGTGAACTCATTGACTTCATCATATATGCGATCGAGGATATTAGTCTCGAATTCGAGAGGTGGGGCGAAGAGCACGTTCGGGGACCGGGGTTGTACTTCGTGGTCGTGGCAGGGGTGCATTCTGGCGCGTATGCGGACCCACTGGGCGAGAACGTCTGGCCGACCGAGACCTGTCGGGTCGTCACGGAGAATCTCGACGGATTCGTCCAGGCAGCGCGAACGGTCGGCCATTCACGTGACGGCGCGGTTGTCGTCAGTACGGACGGAACTATCCAAGAGCAGATGGTCCGGATCAAAAGTCCGAATTCCGACGAAGCGGAGGCGGCAGAAACGATTGAGTATGCTGACTGGATGGGAACGAAGCACTTGAGCGCAATCGAGGTGTCTGTCCGTGAAGAAGTGGTCGCGGCTGTGACGCTCAGTGAGGAAGACGGTCGCATGACACTCTTTGAGGATGGGGATTACAACGATTATCAGCGCGATGAGTTAGGTGGTGAGTGGCGTCCTTCGGGTTGATTCAGACTCTTCAAGAACATCCTTCCTTAGAAGATTCGACCCGGAATGTCGAGAACGACTTTTTTGTAGGGTTCGCCCTTTAGTCACGTCTAATGAGTACATTGAGGGAGAACCAATGCGTGTAATCGTAGTTGGGGCTGGTGAAGTCGGTTCCAATATCGCAGTCAGTCTCGCCGAGAGCCACGACGTCATCGTTATCGATGTTGACCCCGAGAAAGTTGATGAACTTACCTATTCGAACGACATCTTAGCGATAGAGGGGGACGGGACCTCGCTGGAGACACTCGAAAACGCTGGCATCGCCGAAGCAGACATGCTCATCGCCAGTACAGACGACGATGAGACGAACCTCGTCACCTGTGGAACCGCGAAAACAGTTGGTGGCGTCTTTACTATTGCCAGGACTCGAAATACGAACTTCTTCAAGACTTGGACAAAGTCGGAGGATGCATTCGGCGTCGACTTCATGGTCTCGACGAATCTCCTCACGGCGAATGATATCGTCCGCGTCGTCGGGCTCCCAGCAGCAATCGACGTCGACCCGTTCGCTGGCGGACTCGTCCAGATGGCCGAGTTCGAGGTGACAGCAGAAAGTGAAATCGCGGGACAGACCGTCGAAGAGGCGGATAAATTCGAGGCGCTCACGTTCGCTGCACTTGTTCAGGATGGCGACGTCGTAATCGCTCGTGGGCAGACGCGTATCGAAGCTGGGAACAGGGTGATCGTCATCGGCAGTCCAGAGAGTGTCCAATCCTTTTCGAGAACGGTTGCCTCACCTGAATCTTCAGATGAGGCCCGCAATATTGTCGTCGTTGGTGGGAGCGACATCGGATATCACACGGCTAAGCTACTCGAAGAGCGTGGTATCGAACCTCGTCTAATCGAACAAGATGCGGACCGTGGTCGGGAACTCGCCGAAGACCTCCCCGGAACAATCGTGTTGGAACACGATGCGACAGATACAGATTTCCTCGTCGGGGAACAGATCGATCGAGCGGACGCAGTCATCGCAGCGACCGACAGCGACGAAAAGAACCTCCTCGTCTCGCTGCTCGCACAGAACATTGGAGTTCAACGAACAGTCGCCGTTGTCGAGGAAGGGCAATACGCCGGCTTATTTGAGGCGATCGGGATCGACGTCGCAATCAATCCACGTGAAGCGACTGCAGAGGAGATCATCCGCTTTACACAGAAGGGCCAGGTCGAAAACCTCTCACTTATCGAAGATCGTCAAGCTGAGGTGCTGGAGATCGAGGTCGACGAGGAAAGCGTCCTCACCGGTCGACCGATCCGCGAGTGCGTTACCGAACTCCCATCCGACGTCGTCATTGGAGCGGTCACTCGCGATCAGGAGTTCATCGTTCCCCGCGGCGAAACCGTCATCGAACCCGGCGATCACGTCGTTCTCTTTGTGGCTACAGATGTCCTTTCTCCTGTTATGGATCTCGTATGAGGATTCGCGTCGATTGGCGGGTTAGCTGCCGACTGGTTGGAACGATTCTCAAGTGGCTGTGGGTGCCATTACTCTTCCCACTCGGTATCGCTCTCTACGACGGAACGGCACTGCTCCCGTTCGTCCTCCCGATATTGGGCACGGTACTCCTAGGATTCGGTCTCGAACAGCTAACCGACGAGCGTGACCTCCGTGCCCGGGAGGCGTTCCTGATGGTCTCGCTGACGTGGCTGAGCATAGCTCTCGTCGGTGCCGTCCCATTTCTGCTGGCTGGTGAAGGCACTCTTGCAGAACCTGTGAACGCGCTCTTCGAGAGTATGAGCGGCATCACGACTACCGGCGCGACGGTCATCGTGAATTTCGACCGCCACTCGCGGGCCATCCTCATGTGGCGAGCGGTTCTTCAGTGGCTCGGTGGGCTCGGAATCCTCGTGCTAGCGACGGCGGTCCTCTCCCAGTTATCCGTCGGTGGGGCGCAGCTCATGGAGACCGAAAGCCAGACCCAAGACGTCAACAAACTCACTCCCAAAATTTCGGAAACGGCTGCTCTTCTCTGGAAGCTCTATATCGGCCTGACCGGGCTCCAGGTGGCGGTTCTCTACGGGCTTCACTTGGTTGGATATGCACCGGAGATGACGTTGTACGATGCGATTGCGCACGCATTCACGACGATCGCGACGAGTGGCTTTTCACCCCGGGGGGACAGCATTGCTGCCTTCTCTCCTGCTGTGCAGTGGGTGATTATTCCGTTCATGGCAATCGGTGCAACCAGTTTCGTGTTACTCTACTTCGTCTTCCAAGGGAACTTCGACCGGCTCCGGAACAGCGACGAGTTTCGGTTCTACGTCGCGATCCTCGGGTTCTTTTCCCTCGGTGTTGGCGGGATGCTGTTCGCGAACGGCGGGCCATACACGAGCCTCGAAGAGATCGCTCGACACGCTATCTTCCAGGTTGTCTCAATCGTCACAACCACTGGCTACGCGAGCACGGACTTCAACCTCTGGTCGGCGGGACCCAAACACCTCCTGTTCGTCTGTATGTTCATCGGTGGAATGGCTGGCAGTACGACCTGTTCGATCAAGACGCTGCGCTGGTTGGTCGTCGTGAAGGCGTTTCGGCGCGACCTGTTTACGGCAGCTAGTCCAAGTGCGATTCGCCCAGTCCGACTGAGCGGATCCGTCATCGACGAAGAGACGATTCGGGATATCTATGCGTACACCCTCGTGAGTCTCGTGTTTTTCATCCTGGCGACGATTTTCGTCGTGCTCGACGCTTCTCGGGTACAATTAACGGTTTCTGAGTTTGAGGCGATGAGTGCTGCAGCAGCAACGTTCTTCAATATCGGACCGGCCTTCGGTATCGCAGGCCCACTCGAAAGCTACGAGCCGTTCCCGCGGTCGACGAAGCTCGTTATGACGTTCCTCATGTGGGTTGGACGGATCGAAATCATTCCGGTGCTGGTGCTATTGACGCCGTCCTACTGGCAATCGTGAAAAGCGTGGAGAAGCGGTACTAGTCCAGCTGCTTTCCACATCGAGGGCACAGACGGACTGAAGAGAGGATTGGATGGAGAAACTTGACTTGAAACTCGAAGCCACAGTTCTCACACTCGTAGACGGGTGGTTCTCGAATCCAGATCGTCCGGTTTGGTTCGGGCTCTTTTTTCCGGACTTTGTCTTCGCCGACGAGCTTGTTCAGAAACGACCAAATGAGACCTTTCGATGTCTCGAGGCGGCGTGCTAACTCATCCGTAGTGTATGGTTCGAGCGGGTCCATAGTCTCATAGACATCCTCAGGGGAGAGCTCATCCCCATTCGACGACTCGCTATCGGGATTCGGGTCAGGCATGATGAGGGATAGTACGGGTACCTACGCGTCGCATACGGCTTTCGAGCTTAAATAGGGTCGGAATGCCCTTCAAGATATCCCGGCTTCACTCGGGTGTTGACTTTCGCAGTCTCAGTGGAACACGGTCCAGAATCGGATCCGAGTTCTGGATCAGAACAGTCCCCAAGATGCTCATCAGCAAGACGTAACCAACCGTAAATGCGGGAATTACGGATCCGAGTGCCCCAGTGCCAACACTGGCAGCAAGTGTAGCGATCACGAGAGAAAACTCACCTCGTGGCACCATCCCAAAACCGACACGGGCCGAACGTATTCGATCCAATCCGTAGACTTGACCGGACAGTGTGCCACTCACCAGCTTTCCAGCAGTCGTGACGAGAATGGCTGCAAGGAGCAACCAGACGACGTTGGCGAGTAATGTAATGTCTGTCGTGAGCCCGATCGAGAAGAAGAACACAGCAGCAAAGAAGTCACGGGCAGGTGCGACGACGTCCTCGATCCGTTCGGTATGGTCGGTTCCGCTGAACGCTGTCCCGACGAAGAACGCAGCGACAGCTTCACTGAGTCCAGCGGTGAGAGCTGCACCGGCTATGAGTGTCGTGATCCCCAGAACCCGAAGCAGGAATAGTTCATCTGAATCCGCGTCGAACGCTCGCTCCACGTACTCCGAGCCGTACCACGCAACGACGGTGAGGACACCGAGAAACGCAAACGCCGACCCCACAGACATCGCAGCATCCAGAGCTGTCCCCTCACCCAGTGCGACCGCCGATAGTAGTGCTAAGTAGATGGCGATGAGAATATCTTCAAAGACGAGTGTGCCCAAGATCGGGCTACTCTCCGGGTTCGCAACCCAGCCGTTATCGATGAGTGACTTCGTGATCACGGCACTCGAGGAAATGTAGACGATCCCCGCGATGAAGAACGTCTCCAAGAGCGTGTAGCCGAAGACGACACCAAGAGTCAGGCCGAGACCGAAGTTGATGAGGAAGTCGATACTCCCGATTTTCGCGATGCGTTTCCGATCGGCCAGCAGCTGAGAGACGCTGAACTCGAGACCAAGGAAGAACAACAGGAATATGATACCGAGTTCAGCGAGTACATCGATAAACTCCCGATGTTCGACGAGGGTGAGTGAGATTCCGCCAATTGAGGACGGCTCATTCGGTCCGATGAGGATCCCGATGATGATGTATGCTGGGATTACGGACAGGCCGATGCGGTTGGCCAAAGCACCTGCGAGCGCGATACCAGTCAGTGCGATGCCGATCTCGACAAGCAACAGTTCCGCCATTCTTAGGCCTGCGAAGTATCGGTAGATCCGGTTTCGACAAGTTCGGAGAACGCCTGTTGCTCGTCCCGGCTCCCGAGCGTGACGAGGATATCATCAGCCTCGATAGTCGTATCGGGCATCGGATTCGCTATCGTCTTTTCGGCCCGCTGAATTGCAATAATTGATACGCCGGTCTGCTCCCGAATATTGGCCGCCCGGAGGGTCTGTCCCACTAATGGTGATGATGAATCGATATCGACCCACTCGATGATCGCTTCGCCCAAGGGCACTTGGATTTCGTCCATTTCGATGGGCTGAAAGTGTGCTCCCTCAAGGATAGAGCCAAGCTGGCGCGCTCGCTTACCAGTAAGACTGAACAACTTCTGGCTGTCTTGGTTTTCTCCAGGACGGCGATAGACCTCACGCTTCCCATCGTGGTGAATGAGTACAATTAGTCGTTCCTCACCATCCAGTTCGAGTTCGAATTTATGACCGACCCCTGGAACTTCGGTTTCATAGATCGTCATACGTTATCGCGGGAGGCCGAGTATGATAAATGACGTGCGTTGAAGCAATTTCCGGCGAGTTGCTACTCAACGTCGCTCCTGGCGGCTTTATGTCCAGCCGAGAAATAGTCTTCTAGAGCGCTTATGGAGGAAGTGACCGACAAAAACTCTACGAGTACACGACTGAGATAATCGTCGAGGTCATGGGCATCGATAATCGTGGTGAGTTCGCTATTGCCACCTATCAGTTTACGTTTGAAGAGAGAAGTGGATGGTTCAAGCAAAAGGCGAACTTGACATCCTCCATGAGCCTCACGTCGAAAGGGCTCTGGAAGAAGCCGGCTATTCATTCAAACGGTCGAAGTGAGCACAGTTTCAGATTACACTAGTGGGACCTAAGAATGGAAGCGACGAAGCAAAAAGTTCATAGCCTTTTTGAAGAAGGTGTCGGTATGGAAAAACTCCGAGTGATGGTTCGGAGATTGAGTGACATCTCATTACTCTCCAGTCCAGACTTTGAATGTCCGAACTGCGAAACTACGGTTAAGTCACAATACGAAGAGTGTCCATCCTGTGGCCGACAGTTGCTCTAACTCCGAACATCTGTTATATATTGATGAGATGTTTAATTCTATGTTTTTGCAGGGAAGCGAAATACCAGTTCCGTTCTGGAAATGAGCTCAGTCAAAGTTGTATTTGGATTACAGGGGTGGGCTCATGAACCGGAATCAAGTACGCGCGACTGCACTCGGATTTCTTGGCGTGTTTGTCGTCTTTGGTATATTGGCATATCTTGTCGGCGCAGAAGGATTCATTCAGGAACTTGCTGACGCTAATCGTCGTATCGTTGCACTTATCCTCCTAGTTACACTCGGATGGCTCGCTGCGTGGGGAATTGGTCTTCGGACAGTCCTGGCGGTGATGGACATCGAGATCTCGTTCATACGATCGTTTTTCATTCTCAACGGAGCAATGTTCTCGAACAACATCACCCCATTTGGGCAAGCAGGTGGTGAACCGGTGACCGCACTGCTTATCTCAAAAGTAACTGACTCGGAATACGAGCAAGGGCTAGCAGCTATCGCAAGCGTAGATACCCTCAACTTCATTCCATCGGTGACGTTCGCTCTGATCGGTGCCGGATATTACGCCACCAAAATGTCGTTCGGGCGGCGCCTGCAATTCCTCGTCGCTGGTATCATCATCCTTGCTATAGTTGCCCCCGCCGTCGGATATCTTTCGTGGCGAAGGCGAACTCGGGTACAGTCGTGGATCGTTCGAATTCTCACTCCAGGTCTCAAACGGCTAGGTGGGATTCTCCCGCGGATGCAATCCCCCACACGACAGGCTATCCGCTCTCGGGTCAGGCATTTTGTCGCCGCTATAGAACGCGTGGCGGGGGATCGTCGGGGAATTATTGTTGCACTCGCTGCCTCGACGGCTGGCTGGGTCCTCCAGATGGTCGCGCTCTGGTTAGCCTTTCTGGCGATCGGTTCTCCGATCCCGTTCTCCGTCCTGTTATTCGTGATCCCAGTTGGGGCTCTCGCTGCGATCACGCCGCTTCCAGGTGGCGCTGGTGGCATAGAGGTAGTACTCGTCGGCGTGCTTACTACCCTTCCTGAACTGGCGATTGGAGGGGGTACCGCCTTCGCCGCTGTCGCTATTTTTCGGGGAGCAGTTTACTGGGTTCCTGTGACTATCGGTGGCGTAGTAATGGGAATCGTAGGCGTTGACGCTGTTTGATACACATTCGTTGTTTCAAAGAACGTCTGCAACCATACCATGGATTAATACTCTACAGCCCAACCACCGGACAAGGATCCAGAGTGCACTCGTACCTCCGCGAATATCTCCGGCGTCTTCGCTTAGTCGTATGGAACAAGCGAGAGCAGCGACCTCGGGCGTTTCTTCGGATATATATCTTCTTGATAGCCTACACCATTATCTTCATCTCGATTCCGGTCCTCGTAGCGCCATCTGGTGACAGCCTCTTCCGGTCTGCTTTGCTTCGCACGATACTCACAGTCTGTGTGATTGGGCTCCTGTTTGGGGCAGCAACCTACATCGACAAACGCCCCATTCGCTCGTTTGGACTCGAGATTGACGGGCGGTGGGGGGTTGACGCACTCGTCGGCCTCATAATTGGAGGCGCAATCCCAACAGTAGCAACTGTACTCGGATTGGTTGGTGGCTGGATGACAGTTAGTGGAGTGGAGTACACTCCAACAGCCACCTATCTCCGAGATCTCGGCTTTGCTATCGTTATTACAGTGGGTATCGCGATTGTTGAAGAACTCGTTTTTCGAGGGTACGTACTCTCGAACGCCATCGAGGGGCTTAACTTTCGATGGCTGTCCCAGCCCGTAAGGGTCGGTACTGCATTGGGGTTGTCCGCCCTTCTATTCGCACTCACGCATCCAGCACCTGAACTCGTCAATGGTCTCCATTTCCTGTGTGCCGGTCTTTTGCTGGGCCTCGCATACCTCTGTTCGGGACAGCTCGCCCTCCCAATCGGCATCCACGCTGGCTTCAATTTCGTCTCTGCGTACGTCTTTCCGACAGCTGCTGATCCATCAGTAGCCGTGCTCTCGTTGACCGTCCACGGGCCCTCCTGGCTCACCGGGCAGACGGGATTTATACCGTTGGTACTCCAGTTCCCGGCGGCACTTGCGATCATAGGATACATTTGGTGGCAAACTGGCGATTTCGGTATCAGCCCAACGGTTAAATCCAGAAATCTCGAGGGGTGACCGCTCTACATGTGCGCTTGAATGCTGTCTCAAAGACGGTTAGATCGGAGCCCCTCGACACGAGGTATAAAACGACACGTCTGGAAAAGGTAGTATACCCATGCCCCTCACCGGTGACTCGACGATTCTCGTTCCGGTCGACGTCTCCGTCGCAGAACCACCTGATCAGGAGGTTTTAGAACTACTTCGACCGGTTAACCTCGTGGTACTCGGTTACTATCCGGTCCCAAAACAGACCGCCCCAGCTCATCTCAAGGAAGACCACGAATCCGACGCCTCAGAGCGATTGGACGACCTCGTTAGACAGTTTGACAGTACTGAACACGACGTCGAGGGCGTCCTCGTCTTCACGAAGGACCGTCAGGATTCCATCGACCGGGTCGCAGATCAACACGACTGCGACGCGGTCTTTGTCCCCGGTGAAGCCGGACCCGTCGAACGGATACTCGTTCCCCTTCGAGGAGACGTGAACCTAGAGCGAATCATCTCACTCGTCGGCGATCTCGTCCGAGCGAGTGATGCGACTGTCACCTTGTTTCATTCTGTTGAGGAGGGGACCGATCCGAGTCAAGGAGAGTTTGTTCTCCGGGGTGCAGCTGACCGGCTATCGGAGGAGGGAATCGATCGCGACCGGCTCGACTGGGAACTTTCCGGAGCCGAGGATCCGAAGTCAGCGATTATCGACATCGCTGCGGAGCACGATCTGATCATTCTTGGGGAAACAGAACCATCACTTCGAGGCCGGATTCTGGGAACTGTTCTCACTCCGATCCTCGATGGAACCGAGAAACCTGCGATCGTCGTTCGAGACATCAATTAGACTCTTCATGACAACTATTTCTGAGCGACCAGCATGACCGACGACAGCGGCGGGGAACTAGAGCGGAATATCGGGTTCCTCGAGGCGATGACACTAGGCGGTGGTACGATGATTGGAGCGGGAATTTTCATCCTACCAGGAATCGCAGCCGAAGGTGCCGGCCCCGCGAGTTCGATCTCCTTCATACTCGCTGGCTTCGTCGCGTTGCTCGCGGCCCTGTCGCTCTCCGAGCTGGCGACAGGAATGCCCATTGCCGGCGGAAGCTACCATTACGTGAATCGTGCTCTCGGTGGACTGTTCGGAAGCATCGTCGGATGGGGAATGTGGAGTGGCCTCATGTTCGCCAGCGCGTTCTATATGATCGGATTCGGCCAATACCTCGTCGAGCCGATTCCATTTCTCGATGGCCGACTGTTCATTGTCCTTCTGGGACTCGCGGGACTGGCCCTGATTGTCGGGGTGAATTACTACGGGACAGAGGAGTCGAGCCAGCTACAAAACGTGATGATTGGGACGGAAACCGTAGTCGTCCTGGCGTACGTGGCTCTCGGTCTGTTCTTTATCGACCCGTCCAATCTCGAGCCGTTTGCTCCCACGGGACCGAGTGGGATTATCGCCACGACTGGCGTCGTTTTCGTCTCATTTCTCGGCTTCGAGATCATCGCGACTGTCGCAGGGGAAGTCAAAGATCCCAGCCGGAACATCCCGCTGACGATGATTCTCTCGGTCGTCCTCGTCACGATCCTCTACGCATTAGTGATGCTTGTCAGTACCGGGGTCATCCGATACGAAGCACTTGGTGACTCACTCGTTCCGGTTTCGGATGTCGCAGTCGTGTTTATGGGCTCAATCGGAGTTGTGGCAATCGTCGCCGCTGCAGCCATCGCAGCGATTTCCAGTTCGAACTCTTCGATTCTCGCAGCGGCCCGAGTGAACTTCGCGATGGGGCGCGATGAGTTGATGAGCAACTGGCTGAACGTCACCCACGACAGATTCGGTACCCCACACCGGGCGATCATCGCAACCGGTGCCGTCACGGCGTTACTGATTGCTGCCGGGCTCAATATCGAGACGATCGTCGCGCTCTTGGCCGAGGTTGCGAGTTTCAGCTTCCTCGTCTCGTATTCGATGGTCCACGTCGCCCTTGTCGTCTTCCGTCGGGCCGATCCCGAAGACTACGATCCGTCGTTCAAGATTCCCGATGTATTGTATCCGGCAGTACCGATCCTCGGGGTGGTACTCTCGCTCGTCGTCATCTCACAGATGGCGTCGGTCATCATCCTCCTCGGATTAGGAATCGTCGGAGTCGGTGTGGGCTGGTACTTCATCTACGTCAAGGAGCACGCCATCGACAGAGGCCTCATCGACGATGCAATCTCGCCGACAGTAGATGGATACACGGTCGTTGTTCCAGTCGTGAATCCCGAGACACAGCAGGACCTCCTCCGACTGGCAGCGGCAACTGCACACGCACATACCGACGAAGAGACGCCAGAACTCGTGGCAGTGAACGTTCTCCAGGTTGCCGACCCGTCACCACAACAGAACATCGAAGCCGAGCGCCTCGACCACCAGCACGACCTCCTCGAAGCGGCACGGGATATCGCAGCGGAGATGGACGTGAATCTGCGGACGGTGGCGATGACCGGACAGCGCGTCGACGAGACGATTCTTGAGGCGATTCTCGAAGAGGACGCCGATCAAGTGCTGCTCGGCTGGAAGGGAACGCTCACTCGACTGGGGCACGTGTTCGGCCCGAATCTCGACTCCGTCGTCGAGAGGGCACCATGTGAAGTCACTCTCGTTACGCTCCACGACGAGACGATCGGTACCACCGTGGCCCTGGCAGGTCCGGGGCCCCACTCGCCGGTTGCTGCACGGCGGGCTGCTGAGTTTGCGACCGTCGACGGGAGCGTCCCGACACTAGTGAACGTTCAGCCAGAAAGAGAACCGGAATCCGCTGCTGTCGAACGAGGGGAAGCAGTGATCGAAGACGTTGCACACCAAGCAGGACTCGATCCAGAGGAGTATGAGAGTGAGGTCATCGTTGCCGATGATATCGAAGCCACGATCCTCGAGACCGTTAATCACTACAATACGATCTGTGTCGGGCTGTCCGAACGGAGCGAAGCGTCTCGGATTATGTTTGGAACGATCGCAGAACGCATCAGTCAGGAGGCAACGAGCAACGTTGGCATCGTTCGCGGTCCCCTCGAAGTCGACGAGCCAGCTACGCGTCCTCTAGAGGAACAGCTATCGAAATGACCAGTGCGGAGTCCCCCCTAACGGTGAACACACCTCTCCGGACAACAGCAAAACGTTATCCCGGGGATGCACCTGTTCCCAGATAGTCGTCAATTTCGGAAAGTGCCTCAGTCGCAACATCACCGAGTTCCCCAGCCTCGATATGCGAATACCGTTCGCGAACCATCTCCTCGGAGTTGTCCAAGTACCGGGCAGCGACAGTGTACCCGAACGCCCGAACGAGGACCTCTCCCATCCCACGTCGACCGCCGTGAGGGGCGAGATAGTCGTGTTTCGGATGGTCGATGTCGATCTCTGCGGCCTCTGAGAGTCGCTGGAGAATCGACCGTGCGCCGTCCGTCGTGATCGACGGCGGTCGCACGTCCTCATCGAGCGCCAATAAGAGGTCACGAGCGAACTCGCTACGTCTATCGTCGATTGTATCCGGGTGTTTCCCTCGGTCGGCCAGCTCGTCCTGTACGAGCGTCGCAAGCGTCCGCTGGTCGAACGTCGAAAACACCGGCCAGCGGTCCGTCGGCGGGTCCATCAGCTTGCGGTAGCTCCGCAGGGGCGAGATCACCGGGTCGGGGAGACTGGCGGCGTCCCACTGCTGTTTCTTCCGGTAGACGTCCATACTCCCGTCGTCGAGGGAGAGGTCCTCCCAGCGGACGCCGCGCCGGCGCGGATCGTTTGGGTCTCGAAGGAGTTCCCCGACCCGAACGGCGGTGTACGCGAGAACGAACACCAGCGCCCGGTCACGAGCCGCCTTCAGCGCCGCGTAGCGCGCTCGCTGTTTGTCGAGGGGGTCAGTATCCTCCGAGAGGGTCGTGTACGCCTCGACGGCGTCGCGGGCCCGTTCGTCGACGTGGCGGGTGAAGGCGTGGCGCTGCTCGGACGTCCAGGCCTGCTGGTCGCCGGGCTTGCGGCCGTCGTCTTCGGGAAGTGGAGCCATCGCACTCGCCCGCTGAGCGTAGTGGGCCTCGAGGTAACCCTCGTTGACGCACCAGCCACACCACGCAGAGATATAGCGGTAATAGGTTTGTACGGTATTCTGCTTGAGCCCGCGATCACCGGCGAGGTGCCGGGCGTACTCCCGGAAGACGCGTTCGTCGAGGTCCTCAAAGGTGGGTTTGCGGTCGACGTCGTCGGTAGTGATACCGGTCCAGTCGTCGTCACCGCGGTCGCCGGCGGCCCACTCGGCGAACCGCTCGAGCTCGCGCGCCGCGTTGCGTCGGTAGTTCCCGCCATCGCCACCCCGGCCTTTCCCCTTGTCCTGCAGGTAGCGCTCGAAGCTGTCGTCGAGCGGTGTCGAACCATCGCGTGTCGATGAGGTGTTCTGATTCATACGGTTTCGTCACGGGAGCAGGTGGTCGTCCAGAATATCACTACAATCAATCGGGATCGCCTCCCACGCAGCTTTCACGGCGTTGTATCCGGTCCAGCCCTCACGTTCCAACATCTCGCCGCACGCTTCGCAGAACTCGCGACGCGAAATTAGCTCGTTGTCGTAAAGAATGTAGAACAAAAACGGCGGTGTCACGACACGGATATCTTCGTCTTGGTCGTCGACAGCACGACGAATCGAGCGCCGGCCCGCCGCGTCCATCAAGATGACGTAGTCAACGGCCCCCGGGTTCTGTAGCACTTCCTGTCGGAGCGATTCCTCGCCGGCGTCCGCTCCGTGGGGACGGGGGACGCTCGTCACCTGGGTGAGCGGTGTTTCGTTATCCTCGAGCGCATCGAGCGCGGTACGGCTCCCGTAATGAAGCCGGTACGGACGGCTTCCCTCTGGCGCTGTCTCGCGTGTGTTCTCGACGTGTCGCTTGAGTTCCTGTTTGCAAACGTTTGTCGTCGTGAGGCCGATTTGGTCGGTTATCTCGGTCCACAAGGGGCTGTTCGCGACGGCAATCAGCGCGTCCGTATCGACCAAGATCGGATACCGAGTGTCGTCACTTGCCATTTAGACGAGATAGTCACTAGTGTCATCCTTGGCAGCCTCACGGAAATCGCCAATGTCCTCTTCGAGCAGGTCGAACTCTTCACCGAGGAGCACGCGAGCAGCGTCCTCCGAGAGGTCGCCCGCTGAATAGCGTTCGTAAATCGCGATCTTGTCGTCGTCCGTCATCGCTCGCCGAAGCATCTGAGTGAGCCCTTCGCGTGCGAGTTCACTAATGTTGATTCCGCCCAGATGGACGGAATCGAGTTCGTTCGCCGCCTCTTTGAGCGGCCCAGCACGGAATTTGATCGTATCGTCAAGCGATTCCTGGCTCATGATACGAATTACGCGGGGCAGAGTGATAAGTTGTTCCCCCATGTGTGAACACGTGGGTGGGTGGCGAGCTTCTATCGAGCGTAGAGGTTCGCGTTCGGATCACCACCTGGATGTGGGACCGACATCCGTTAGCTGTTGGCCTCGGCAGGCTCTGTCGTCGGAGCGAGGAAGTCCCATTCGCGGATGGCGAAGCCAACGATCTGGATACGCCGCTGAAGGTGCTCCCACTCGCGGGCGATCTCACGGCGCCGGTCTTCCTCGTCGGAGTCAAGGGACTCGTCGGCGAGCGTTCCACGAAGCTGGTTCGGTGACTCGACGCCGAATTCGTCCTCCCAGTCGCGAATCTGCGTCTTCATATCGGCGAGACGGTCCGTGAGCTCCTCGACAGTGTGCCCGCTGTCTCGGAGGCGCATCGCCTCCTGCATCGCTTGGCGGCGGTAATCAGGGTAATACGTCGTGTGAGTGCCGCTTTCGTCACGATGGAGGATCCCATCGTCGACGAGGCGTTCGAGGACGCGTTTGGTTGGTTCGTGTGACCAGCCCGCTTCGGAGGCGATCCAGTTGGCCGTCCGCGGCTCCGACAGCTGCCGGGCGACCATCCGCACGCGGTCTTCGCCCGTAGTCTGTTGATTCCGTAGTCCAGTATCTTCTGTCATATCCTACTATCAACGCGATTTCTTAATATAGGTTGAGATGGATAGTTCTATATCGACATCAGGGGATGGGTCACCGAAATTCGTTGGCGGTGATCGTCTCGAGATACTCGACGCTGACGTACCGGAATTCGATTCGGTCGCTGAAGCCGTGTTGAGGGAGGAGCGTCTCGGCCGCGCGTCCAGCCGGTTTGTCCGTCGTTAGGAGAACAACGTGGTCTGCCTCCCCAGTGTCGAGTACTTGAGCAGCAAGCCCAACGAGTGCCGTGTCCGCTTTCTCGGTGACATCCTCGTCGCGGTCGGTCTCGTTGGCGATGAATCGGCGCGCTTCGTCCATCACTGTCGAGACGAGTGGATTGGTGTAGTCGAGCTCGTCGGCGACGACGATCCACCCCTCCTCGAATCCATCGGGATAGGGAATGTTCCCCGAGGGATACTCGTCCGCTGCAGGATCGCCCCCGAGCTCTTCGTAGACGCGCTGCGGGATACGCAATGAGACACCGGCCTGTCGGAGTGCCCGACGAAGCCGTTGAAATTTGTCCTTGTCCGGGCCACCACACCGTACAAAGACGCCGGTATCGGCGATATAGACCGTCGTCATGCAGCCGCGTCGGCGTACTCGGTCGCAACCGGTTCCAGCGCCTGGAGGATGATCTCGGCCTCAAGCGGTGAGAGGTCAAGCTCCCGGGCCGCAATCCGATGGTTGACCGTGCCGTCGACGTACTCGTAGGCGTACTCGAGGGCGACAGCAAGGCTGTCGAGGCCATGACGCTCGATGTAGACGTCGACGTCCTCGTCCTCCTCTCGGCGGGCGACGGCTGCAATAAGGGCCGGCGTGATCGTTTGGGTCTCGCCGTCCGTCGAGAGCGTGAGTGCAATCGACTCGGCGTCGTATTTATACGGTCGCTGATCACGGGTTTTCTCCACTAAGCCAGCTGTTTCGAGGTTCTGCACGTAGTCGTAGGTGGTCCCTTGTGGGATATCGAGCTCGTCGACGATCTCGGAAACGGTGACGGGGCCGTGCTGCAAGATGTAGGCGTACAGCCGAGCGAGTGCCGGCGTCTCGAGAAGGTCGACGACCGTCTGCAGCTGCTGAATAGGTGGTCGACCTGACCGGGGCGGCGAGTGCGCCATCTCGATTACGAATTATAGATAATTCGTGATAAGACTTCCGGCGATGGATCGGAACTCGCAACCAGTCCAATACCCGCAGAGAGACAGCCGCTTGCTGCGGCTCAACCCCGGGGGAAGCGGCGTCGTGAGGCGGTTGCAGCATTCGTGCTTCACCGACGGCGGCGGGGTACTTCAAACTGGTCGTGATTACCAGTGTAATCAGGACCACCGGTGACAGAAGTCTCATAACCATTTTTCCTATGATAGAAGGGTTCTATCCCCCGAAATTCGGATTTGGCCAACGGTATAAATCATATGCCGCTATACCAAAGCCGCGACCGGTGAAGTTGAGACTACAGCGGGTTTAGCGGGGCTGTAATGCGTGGTTTCGGACGGATCAGTGAGACAAGACAGCTTCAGATCGGCTCTCAACCACACCACCTTATCGAATTTGTAACTAGTTCAGGAATTTTCCTCTCTGCTCCATAGTGTCGCCACTCACGACTCGACTATCTCAGCAAATAGCCGCGGTCTATCCGATTCCAGTCTCCTTCTTCAACAGCGTTAGCGTATTGTCCGCCGTCACGAGTGGCGAATGTTCGTACTCACCGGTCAATTCGACCTGCACCAGCGCATCGACTGCCCGCCAGATCGAATACAGCAGACACGCGAACGCGAAATAGAAGAACCGGAGTCCGAAATCCTTCGAGGTCGTCGCCGCCATGAATCGCTTGATCGACCGATACCCACTCTCGATCTCCCAGCGATACGCATACTCGGTGAGGAAACTCCCGCCATGATTCGACATAAACACTGAGTACTGCCGGTGATCATCGTGCTCAGCGTTCTCTTTGCGCCGGTAGATCAGCGTCGTCTCGTGCCACTCGTTATTCCCGAGATGGAGTTTGCGGTCCGCTTCGTATCGATCATCATCCCGCTGGAGGAGTCGCTTCGCCTGAGCTCTCTCGCTCGTCTGCATTCGTTTCGGCACGACGTATGAGAGTCCGCGCTGGCTAATCATTTCCAAAACATGCTGGCTATCGAACTCCCTATCCATCAGCACGTTATCGACATGGACCAATTCCTCGGCGGAGTTGAGAAGGTCCTCGACGATCTCCTTGCGTGACTCACCTCGTCGAACAGGGCGAGCATCCAACACGATCGGGATGGCGTTGCCGACCAGCTGGACAGTGGCCCACTGGTAAGCGTACTCATCGGTCTTCTCCTTCGTCCCTATAATTTCGTCTTCGTGTCCCGTTCGATCACCGGTGAAGGAATCCGCTTCGGTGATGTCGATCGCGATGATCCCGGCCCGGAAGAACTGCTCTGTCTCCGAGACTTCTCCTAACAACCGATCTACCGCCTGTCGGTACATCTCGCGAGTCTGTTCGATTGAGAGGTCACGGATGTGCTCGCGATGGACGTGCCCCAGCGGTGTCCGCTCACGCATCGACTCGTAGACGAAACTGCGAGCGCCTTCATTGACAGCCAGCCGCTCACGAAGCCCGAGATACGTCTGTAAGTCCCAGTAGGCGTTCTCATGAATCTCACAACCGTCGCCACGATTCAGTGAGAACGCGGGGAATACGACGCGGCTGATGTGGTCCGTGATCGGTGCCGCTTCGTCGAGGACAGTTCGATTGTCTGGGTCCGATTCGTCCTCTTTGCCACCTCGAGATGGAAGGTGTCTTTCTGGCTTGCGCGGAACGGTGACACCCGCGTTCTGGGCTTTGATGAGGATGGTCCGCGCAGCTGTCTCGACTGTACTGCGAAGCTCGGCAGTGAACCGGTTGTGCCAGCTGCGCCACAGCGTTGATTGGTTCGGTACTGTCTCCAGATCCAGTTGGTCGCAGAGTGCTGGACGACGCTCAAGGTACTCAATTAGTGCGGTTTCGTGCTCCCATCCGTGGCATTCTTTCAGAACGAAGACGCGAAAGAGCGTGTCCATCTCGTAGCGAGTCGCCCCCACATAGCGGTCGTGCGCGGCGAATACGAAATACGCCAGAGGGAGTGAGCAGACGAAGTTCTCAACCGATACATGGCGGTCGTGCCTAAACCACGTCTGTGAGACCGTCCGGATATCGGACTCCAACCCGGCAAGCGTGCTTCGATCGTATACTGGCGTGGCATCGTATACTGGCCACTCGACGTGCGTTCGTTGGGCAATCCGTCGAAAGACAGTTCGTCGCGACTCACGAATTGCAACCACTACGGGACGTTGAACACGACTCTCTCAAAAACGCCACTCTCTGGTAGTAGTTGCAATGGTGCAATCCGCCTCTGCGCTATTTTGATTTAGGATCAAAATGCCAATAATGGATCGTGTTTTGTACGGCTACTACCAGTAATGGATCGAGACGACTTCGAAGAGACGGCACCCGGTGAAATCGTTCCGATTACGACCCCAAAGGGAACGTATTCGGCGTTCAAACCTGGATCCGTTACCGCCCACAACTAGCACTGACCAACTGATGCCCGTTAGCGAGGGCGACGCAAGCTAAGCCGGCTCCACGGCATTGGCCCTCGCATCGGGTCAAGAGAGATCCTCATTGAACCGTTCATTCGGAAGGAGACACTGGAAGCGTCCCAGATCGAAGGCACTCATGTGACCCTCTCAGATATCTACGCGTATGAAGCAGGACAGGAGACGTTCATCGACGAGGACAGACGACAGGGTACCCAGGAGATCATAAACTACTTGCACGCCCTGACACACAGCCGAGATGCGATAACGGCAGGTAAGACTGTCACCGTCGAGTTGTTGTGTGAGATGCTTCACCGATTGCTCTCGGGGTACGCGGGGACGAAGCAAACCCTATTGTCTCGACACTGTTCCTACTGAAACAGCCACCAAGTCGGTATCTGATATAATGGTGTTGTTGACTCAGCTACTCTTTGAGCCTAAGGGATAATTTTACCTCTCGGCACTCAATAATCTCACTATGAATCGCCGTGCCCTCCTCTCTTCTTTTGGTGCAATAAGCGTTGCAAGTGTCGCAGGATGTCTCTCGACACTCAATTCACCTACAGCTGGATCTCCAACAGCGACAAAACAAAAGGAAACAGATGGTCTGTCAGCGACCGTCACGAGTGTCTCATACGATGGGACGGCCGGAGAAAATGAGGAGAGTGTGTCTCAGTCCGGCGACTGCACGGCTCAGAGCGCAACGCTCAGTGGGTGGTTCTCGACGAGTAGTTGTCGGACAGTGGCTATTCGGGCGCTCCAATACAACAGCACCGAGCGGTACGCAGAACTGGTCTTGTATCCCCGTTGGACCAACTCAGACCCCCCCGAGAGTGTTGACTGCGCTGGTGCCTCGTATCAGTATCAAGTCGAACTAACGGCACAAAATCATCTTCCAACAGACATTAAGATCGTCTACCAGCGTCCCGACGAACGAGCGGCGACTGAGTTTACTGTGCAGATCATTGAGTGCTCATAAGCGGAACGCAGACAGTCTGTCTCTACCGAACTCAAATATAGAACACAGATTAGAGATTATTACTTTCTATACGTTAGTGTACACCGTTATTGTAGGCATGCTCTCTAGAATAGTTCATTCCTTCAACCGTACAGTAGGTAATATCGTAAGTCACACCATCAGTATTCTTATCGCGGTTGCAGTCTCCCTTAGACTCGTAATTTTCGCTACTATCACCGTATGAGGCGACCATTGGTGTTGCATTATCATATGAACCCTCATCAGCATCCTGGCCGAGTGAGTGATCATCCCCTGGAAGCTTGAGACAACTGTCCAGCAGGAAGGAATGTAATGCCTCTTGAATTGCCACGGCTCCCAGCATGTCACCGGAGTACCAGTCGGTACTGACGAATGCCTCAGTCCGACCCTCCCATGCCCCTTCTGAATCAGCGAAGGCATCGGAACAGTTTGTCACCCAGAGGAACTGTCCATCGGTGAACCCATTATTATCCAACCACGTCGTCGCGGAACTTTCCATATTGGAACAATTTAAAGAGTGGTCAGTTTCATACTTTTCTATTACATAACCTGGTATGTCCATACCATAGGCACTTCCTGTCTCGTCCATAATTTGATCCAGTGCGTTGAGAACCGCCTGATATACCGTATCAAGCTCACTTGTGCTGGGGACCTTTGCCTTCATTACCTTAATCCGCATTGTGTGATCTTTGTTCGTGTCACCCCGCGAACTTCCTCCAGTTTTTGTGTATGACATTTTATTTCACCTTGTGAATCTCAAGCGAGCCGTGGTTGCGAACTGTAATAACCGGTGTGACAGTGTGCTGTTCTATACTCTTTTTTGGATAGGTGTCAGAGCTCCTCTCCGGGCGGATTTTTACCACAACCTCGCGTTCTGGAAGATTGCGTGATGTCTCCCTCCCAACAGGAACTTCGATAGACTGAGGCCCAGTAAACCGAACAGTGTCACCGACAAACTGAGCTTTGAACTGCGGAGGAGTGAACGGTCGCTTCGTCAGAACACCACGGAGTGGACGAAGGTCCTCAGTCCGATCAGTTACCAAGTACTGCATTTTCTGATGGCCATCGAAGTTGGCCTCCAAATGTTGGTTACTTGTTGCGACAGCTTCTTCGGCTGCCTTTACTTCTGATACAAGACCTGAGCGGGCAAATTGGTTAAAAACGATTTTCTGCTCCTCCAAGTTCACTGAGAAACCTTTCGGATTGTCAATCTCAACTACAGACCGTTGTACGACATCCGGACTAGCTGAGTTCACCGTGTAATCAAGCACTGCCTCCACGAACTGCACAGAATTGCCTATCGTCGTAGTGGCAGCGTTTGCGTTGCTAACACCGGCAAACCCAAGCCCAGTAACTCCGATGCCTTGTAGAACTCTACGTCGTGTTGATTCGTCAGTGGACAAATTTGTTTCTTGAGTCATTTTTGGCTGCAAATCAACATCAAACCCTTTGCATGAATACTTTTGTATGGATGCAATATTGTAAAATATATTCAGCTATTGGGATAAATACCCACGCTGAACGAGTGTCTAATAACTGGTAATGAAACGAGAGTGCGATAAAGCTCTTCTCACACCGTGATGGTCGTGTTTCCCGGGTTGTCTCCGTGGGTAGTTGGTGATAGCAACGACGAGGCGAAGACACAGAGCGAGGAACACGTGCGCTCGTACGTGGACGCGGCATCGGGCATGGGTGCGCCCGAGGCCGCAGTCCTTCATTGATTCGTTAGCTCTTTCAACTCCTGTATGACGATTGTACGTCTCGTCTAGCGTCGATTGCTTCATCTGAATGTCTTCGCTGTGTTCCTCGATTTAGTCTTCGACCCTGTACTCGATATCGAGCGTATCGTCGGTGTTTCGTGCGTTGTTCGGAGCGACTGGGACGACCATTCTGTTGGTCACGTACGTCAACGGGACAGTTCAGGGCGTCAGTGCATGAAGAACTCGTATGACAACGGTATCAACGCCGATGGCGGTGTATTAGAAACACAGGCCTTTTTGAGGACGAATGTTATTAGAACTGCCATTTATCAGGATACCAACACTGATAGACAGCTCGAGGAGGGGATTGATGCACCCTGTCTTGTCGATGACGAGGTTGTGCAAGCCAGCCCGACACGGGTGAACTTCAGCCATTTCGATTGATCAGTGAGACTATCGATGGGACTACAATCGATTCGTAGTATGTTCCTATCAGCCGTTACAAAAGAAATAGACTGCAATAAGGGTCGAAACCATACCACCCCATGAGACTATGCTCTATGCATTGAGACGACCGACCTCAACTACTGCGCGACCGTGGAAGTTGAGACTACAGCGGGTTTAGCGGGGCTGTGATGCGTGGTTTTGGCTGGTTCAGTGATCGGGAACTGGCTCAGATTGCTCTCCAAACGGCCATTCATATTGGAAATACAACTACATACACGAATTTCGGCGGCTTCCGACAGTGTTGCCACTCAGACGCCGCGCTAACACGGGTAAAACCTCTCTATCCGATTCCCGTTTCCTTCTTCACCAGAGTCAGCGTGTTATCGGCCGTCACAATTGGCGAGTGCTCGTACTCATCGGTCAACTCAACCTGTACCAGCAGGTCCACCGCTCGCCAAATCGAGTATAGCAGACAGGCGAACGCGAAGTAGAAGAACCGCAGCCCGAAATCCTTCGACGTCGTCGCCGCCATGAATCGCTTTATCGACTTGTAGCCACTCTCGATTTCCCACCGGTAGCCGTACTCCGTGAGGTGCCCAGTCCCTCTATTCGTCATGAACACCGAATACTGCCGATGGTCATCGTGCTCGGAGCCCTCTTTCCGACGGTAGACCAGCGTCGTCTCGTGCCATTCGTTCTTCCCGAGATGGAGCTTCCGGTCGGTTTCGTGTCGGTCCTGACCACGTTGGAGCAACCGCTTGGCCTGGGCTTTCTCGCTGGTCTGCATCCGCTTCGGGACGACGTACGACAGTCCGCGCTGGCTGATCATCTCCAAGACGTGCTGGCTATCGAACTCCCGGTCCATCAGCACGTTATCGACGTGAATCAGGTCCTCAGCGGGGTCGAGCAGGTCCACAACGATCTCCTGTCGTGACTCGCCTTTCCGTACCGGGCGGGCATCAAGGACGAGTGGGACAGCGTTGCCGACCAGCTGGACGGTCGCCCACTGATAGGCGTACTCATCGTTCTTCTCTTTCGTCCCGATTATTTCGTCTTCGTGGCCAGTGCGGTCGCCCGTGAAGGGATCATTCTCGGTGATGTCGATGGCGACGATGCCTGCGCGGAAGAACTCCCCCGTCTCTGCGAGCTCGTCGGTGAGTTGTCGAACCGCTTGTCGATACATCTCGCGGATTTGATCGATAGAGAGATCACGAATCTGGTCGCGATGACCGTGTCCGAGTGGTGTTCGCTTCCGTGTCGACTCGTGAATGAAGCTCCGAGCGCCCTCGTTGGCGGCCAAGTTCTCACGGAGTCCCAAGTAGGTCTGTAAGCCCCAGTAGGCGTTCTCGGGAATCTCACAGTCCTCGCCACGATTGAGCGAGAACGCGGGGAACACGACGCGACTGACGTGCTTGGTAATCGTGCCGGTCTTGTCGAGGATGGCTTGGTCGTAAGGGTCCGAGTCAGTAGCGTCGTGGCTTCGATCCGGGAGATTTCGTTCTGGTTCGCGTGGCACGGCTACATCCACGTTCTGCGCTTTGATGAGAATCGTTCGAGCCGCTTTCTGGACCGTCTCGCGAAGGGCATCAGTGAAACGCATATGCCAACTACGCCAGAGTGTTGATTGGTCGGGGAGTGTCTCTAGATCAAGACTCTCACAGAGTTCGGGCTGGTTTTCGAGGTACTCAAGGAGTGCTGTCTCGTGCTCCCACCCGTGGAGTTCCTTCAGGACGAACACGCGAAAGAGAGTGTCCATCTCGTAGCGAGTCGGCCCCGCGTAGCAGTCGTATGCGTCGAATTTGAAATATGCTAAGGGGAGTGCGCAGACGAACTTCTCAACCGACTCGTGGCGGTCGTGTTTGAACCAGGTCTGGGAGATTGTCCGAATATCTGATTCTAGACCGTCAAGCGAGCTTCGCTCGTACAGGGGCGTCGCGTCGTATACCGGCCACTCCACATGTGATTGCCGAGCAATTCGTCGAAAGACATCTCGTCGTGACTTATAAGTTGGTGAATTCATCTGTTACAACGCATACGTCAACTTCGCGCAAAGAGCTCATTCGAGGATTCCCACTAGAAAATAAATCGTCAGAAGTGCACCTACAATATGCTGAGGAAGTTACGAAATATACGGTAGATGTCTCTTTTTAGATGTACATCACTAGTCCCGGAGCGATATCCGAAGGGCGATTTCAGCAATATTCCCGCCATACTCCGCTGTGCGAATTATGCTATCAAGAACACGGGTCAAAACGTAGGCCTCTTCTGGAGGACGATCAGGTAATGAACGGTCTAAGTTCCTCGCTGCTTGGACGACGTGCTCACAGTCCTCGAGCGCCGAGTGTGCCATCCCTGTCGTCTCTGCATTTATGACAGCACCAGAAGCATCTTCGACGATCTGACGAGCATTCTCACCAATCGCTCTCGATTCGGTCACTAACTCCTCGGAGACGGTATACTCGGTCCGTTGGACACACCGCGCAATCTTGGCTGCATGATCCGCTATTCGTTCTAATTGGCGTGCCGTGACGTAGTATTCGAACAGCTGTGGCCGAGTAATTCCAAGCTGATCGAGTTCTGCCAAATCCAGTAGCGACCGGTTGAAATGGCGTGTAATGAGGTGAAAGATACGATCAGCTTCGTCATCCCGGGTGATGATGTGTTCAGATTCAGTCGACTCTCCTGCAAAGAAATCCAATGCGGCCTGGTACATCGACAGCGTGATGTACTGTAACTGAATGGTAGACTGACGGATCGAGACGTCGCTGGCATCCAACAACCCCTGCACGGTTACGTGGTGAGTCGATTCTTCGGTGATCTCAACACCCGTGAGACCGCGAGTACAGGTGTCGATCGCTCGTCGCTGTGCGGACGACAATCCCTCCGAATTGCGAAGCTGTATCTTCTTGAAGCCTGCCGAATACGCGGCTACTAGCATCCGTTCGGCAACTTCCGGAGCAGTATCGTCCAGTTCGATGTCGGTTGTCGCGAGTTCACTGTGTTCTTTCTCGTTCCAGCGAACCACGAGGGAACCGTCACGATGTGTGTAAAGATAGGCAGTATTGCCCGCCTCGATATCGTGGTCGTTCGCCCACTGAACAGGGATGGAGACAGTGTATGTGCCGCCACCAACTTGTTGGATTTTTCTGGTTTCCATCGTCAGTAGATCAGTTCCGGATTACTGTCGACGAGGTATAGGGTCCTGGCGGCGATATTGACGCCGTGGTCGGCGACTCGTTCGAGGTCTCGAATCGTGAGCAGTAACCGTGAGACGTCGTCCTTCCATGAGCGTGTCGTCCGTTACTAGTCTGTCTGTACCGCACTCTCGGGGAGGTACTTCGATTGTGCTGCCATATGGAGCAATCCGAAGCCAACGCCGGCAACCGCCAGCGACCAGAAGTACGCCCCGTCACCGGGACCGTATCGGGTATGCGCAAAGTTCGCCAGCAGTGCGACGACGGTGACTGCGAGCAGCGTCCACGTTGCTGACAGTGTTAGATGGTCTCGTGACGGGATCGACAGTGAGCGGTAGTGGACGACCTTCCCGGCAGTGTTGAGGGCGAAGGCGACAGCGATGAGACCGACTCCACCCCACACGACCAAGGCGATGTCGACGAGGTGACCGAGTGCGAGCCACGCGAGTCCACCGAACAGGAGGACTCGGCTTCGCCCCTCGGCCGTACTCGGGTTGACGTTCACGATTGAACCACCGCCGGTCGATTGCGAGACGGGTTCTGTATTGTCGGTCATAGTTAGGGAGTCGGTGAGGGAAGGATGGGAACCGTGAGGAATCCGAAATTCACCGCGACGGTGCCACCGAGGACGAGCACTCCGGTTCCGAACAGGAGGACGTCACCGGCGTCGAACTTCAGGTCGTGACGGAGCTCGCGGTCCCCACGGGAGAACGAGTAACCCCGCATCTGCAGGACGGACATCATCGTGTTCGACCGCTGGAGGACCGACATAAACATCGGGACCGCCAGACTGGGCATATTGCGGGCGAATTTGATCGGGTTCTTCGTCTCGATACCGAGCCCCTTCACTTTCATCCCGTCCATAATCCGGAAGAGGTCGCTAATGGTGACGTAGAACAGCAGGAAGACATACTCGAGTGTGAAACAGGCGAGTTCCGGAACGCCTAGGCCACGGAGCCCGTCGGTGATCTCGGTCAACTCCATCGTGGTGAACAGACTCGCACTGATCAACAGGGCGGCCTGCCATGAGAACGCGAGTTTCAGTCCGAAATCGAAGTCACCGCCAAACGCGCTTCCGCCGGTCACCATCCGCTCTATTGCCGGGAACGCGAGGATACCGATTACGTTGGTGACCTGCAGCGCGAGGAGGGCCCCGATCCAGAGCGGTGGCACTCTCGCAACGATGACCAACCCAAGACCGACGACCACCATCGCCAGCATCCACTCCCACGTCGGCGCAAGGTACATGTACAGGAGCATCAGCACGAAGACGCCGAGCTTCGCCCGTGGATCGCGCCGGTGGAACCAGGTGTCACGGTCGTTGTAGATGACCGGTACGCGTCGCTTCATCCCGACACCTCCAGTTGGGGCACGAACGCCGCGACAAACTCGTCGGCGGTGAGCGCCTCGATACCGACCCGCCGTGCGAGTCTGGCAGCCCGGGGCGGACGCATGTGGTGACTCGATAACCACTCCCAGTTGTCAGGGCCGAACACCTCGTGGGTCGGCCCCTGCATCGCCACCTGTCCCTCATGGAGAACGGTAACTGTGTCGGCGACCTCACAGACGAAATCCATGTCGTGGTCGATGACGACGACGCCTTTCCCTTGCTGGCGCAGTCGCTCGATGGCACGGGTCATGTGCCTGCGGGCGGTCCCGTCGACCCCCGCGACGGGTTCGTCGAGGACCAGCACGTCCGGGTCGGGGGCGAGCGCGGTCGCCACAGTCACCTGTCGGCGGACGCCGCGGGGCAGGAACATCGGGTCCTCTTGCATGATGTCCTCGGAGAGGCCGACGAGATCACACACCTCCGCGACTCGCTCTTCGATGAACGCCTCGTCGTAACGTTCGCGTTTCGAGAGTCCGAGGAAGCCGGTCCGCTCGTACCGGCGCTTCTCCAGCGGGAAGCGGATCTCCTTCTCGACAGTCTGCTCCGAAAGCTGTTCGTCCGGATTCTGGAGGGTGATACCGACGGACTCCGCGATGTCGCGAGCTGTCCGACCGTCTGTCGATTTACCGTCGACGAGCATCGTGCCGTCGTCAGGCTTGAACAGCCCGACGAGGAGCTTGCTGAACGTGGTCTTCCCGGCACCGTTCCCGCCGATGATCGCGTGAACCTCACCCCCCCGAACGGAGAACGCCACGTCCTCGACGGCAACTGCGTTCGAACCGTATTCGTATCGCACGTCCTCTGCGCGCAGTAGTGGATCTCCAAGGTCAGAGACGGTCTCCCCTTCGACTTCACCGTCATGCCCAATTCCGTCCGTACTGAGGAGAGATTTTCCGAAATCCGAAGACGTCATGTCAGCTTCTTCCGCGTCAGCGCCCCGTACATGACCAACCGGTTCGGACTGGTTTGATGACGTATCCGTATCTAGCGCGTCGAGGAACTCCCCGGGCGTGAGGGGTGATTTGGACAGCCCTACCTTCCGCGCGATGCGAACACAGACGGGCGGAGCCACTCCTATGTTTTCGAGGAGGTCAGCGTCCCGTAGGAGGTCGTCAGCGGGGCCAAACGCGGCCTGTTCACTGTCGTTGAGGACGAGCAGTTTGTCGGCGATGCCGACCAGCGCATCGGGATCGTTGTCGGTGACGACGAGGGTCTTGTCACCCTTGAGCGACGCGATGAGGTTCGCGACTTCGTCCTGGCCTGCTGGGTCGAGCATATCCGTGGCCGTGTCGAAGATCATCACGTCGGGGTCGATCGCGAGAGCGGCGGCGATGGCGAGCCGCTGTTGCTGTCCTCCCGAGAGCTCCCACGAGAACTTCGTCTCCTCAATACCGTCCAGTCGGACGTCGTCGAGCAACTCACGGGCGCGTTTGATCGCCTCCCTGCGGGGTATGCCACGATTCACGAGCGGGGCGATGACCTCGTCGATGACGCGAACCTGCGTGAGCTGGGCGGAGTAATCCTCGAACACCATCGCCACCTGGTTGTCCGTTGCCTCGCGGGGGTCCCGACCAGCGATCGTAAGGGTGCCGTCGGTACTCCCGCCAGTGTTCTGCGGCGCGAAACTCGCGAGCGCCATCGCGAGCGTCGTCTTCCCCGCTTCGACCGGCCCGACGACGCCCAGGACTTCTCCCTCGTCGACCTTGAAGGAAAGGCGGTCAAGCGCGGTCGTGTCTTGCGTCGGATACTGGAACGTGAACTCCTCAGCTCGTATCATCGATCCTCTCGTTACCACCTGATGTTTGGTATCTATCCATGCGTGTGAATATGGAAATGAGGGACGAAAGACCGTTAGTCGGCCTGCTGTGCCGCCGGAGCAAGCACGCGCTCCATCCGGCCACGGAGTGCGCCGACGATCGGGATTAGCGGAATCGCACCGAGTATAATTCCGTGCGTAACAGTGTTACCCGCGAGTGCCGTCAGGTACACAGACGTCGCATCGCCGGAAATGATGATGAGGCTCAACCCCTCGATGGCGAACTGGATGAATGCCCCGAGCACCGCACCGATGGCGAGCTTGACCTTGTTGCTCGGGTCCTTCATGAAGTAGCCAGCGACAGTGAATCCGACAATATATCCGGTCCACCCGAACGGCTCGTCCGGTTCAATACCCTCGAAGAAGTCGAGGATACCCTCCGCGATGGTTGCCCCGACGGCCGCGGCGATGGTCGGCGTCCCCCACGGGACGAATACGATTACCGTGTACACCACGAAGAACGCTTTCCAGTCGATGTCCGGTGGGATTTCGCCGAGGCCCTCCCCAATCGCCAGTGCCCCCGCGAACAGTACGGCCGTGAGCCCCGCGATGACCACGAGGTTCGTCAGATCGACGTCGGTCGTGAAGGAGGATGATTTCCCCCGTTCAGAGGCTGTAGCCTGTGACATCATATGGGATTCAGATTTAGTATTTAAAGAAGGCTGCTATGAGGTGTACGGTCGAGTACTAACGAATGTGGAGGGGACCCAATCCACCATTACTATCCCGAGTGGTATATGGTAGTATTTAGACCACATATCGAACGCTCCCTTGCCCCGGTAACGAGATACCGACCGTGGTGTCGACCCAGCTATTTGGCCCAAGAGGACGAGTCTGGATAATCCACAACACGCTCTTTACAGAGTGGTGTATAGCCGTACATATGATACCAGAGTTCGTGATATCGGCGGTCCTCGGGATCGTCGTCTTCGGGGGCCTCGCATTCCACGATGTGATTGTCGATCGTATCGCAACTGTAAACCGAGACTACGAATTGGCCGATTTTGAAGATATGAATTGACCGGTTCATAACGGTTCGGCGCAGACACTTACTTCTGTCACACGTACACGTTTTCAAGAAACGTGGCGATGGGGCCCATATAGAGCCGTACATTCGCCTATGGCACTCACAGTTGTCATAATTGGTAAGAGATAGAGGGGTACGGGCTCAGTCTTCACATGATGCCCACTGTGGCAGAATTCACCAGTCAATCCGCTCAGTTTCCCATTGGAAACGTGTTTGCTGAGTACCCAATGGTGGACGTTGAGATAGAACAGCTGAAACAGAGCGATACATCCATTAGCATCTATTTCTGGTTGAGTACGCGGTCAAATTCACCAGCGGCATCTGAATTATCAGATCATGACGTTTTCCACTCTGTAGAACTGCTTGATTCACTCGACGAAGAGTCTCTCTACACCGCACGCTTGCACAACGACCATGAGAGTATCTGTGTCGGAATCACGAAGGCAGCTGTCGAGCTCGAATCGGCACAGTCAACTCCAAACAAGTGGACGTTTCGACTTCGAGCCGAATCAGCTGAACAGCTCTCCACATTTCAAGCGTACTGCCAAGAGAACGATTTCGGTGTTCGGTTGACCCGGTTCCCGACCCAACTCCAGATTTTCAATTCGCAGGAGTACAATCTCACAGACAAGCAGCACGAAGCATTAGCACTCGCGTATACGGAGGGCTATTTTGAGACACCTCGGAAAATCACTCTAGAGGAACTCGGCGAGTTATTAGGGATTACACAGCAGGCTGTGATAGCGAGACTACGGTACGGAGAAAAGAACATCCTCGAAAATACAATCGTCCATTCAGTGAACTCAGAGTCTAACCCATAGTATCTACTCTATCGAATTATGACGTTGCAGCTTCGGTGGCTTCAATTTCATCGAATAGACTACGAACCCGCTGTTCGATTTCATCGCGGATGTCGCGCACCCGATCAGGATCCTGTCCGTCAGGGTCCTCCAGCGCCCAATCACGGATATCGACGTCGTCACCGACTTCGCCGACGTCGAGTGTCGAGCAGCCCATCGTGGCAACGTAGTCGCAGGAGCGCAGTTCGTCCAGCGTGATCTCTCGTGGCGTCCGCTCGGAGAGATCGAACCCCGCCTCTTCCATCACGTTGACGACTTCGTCGTGCACGTGGTCGGCCGGATGCGTCCCTCCGGTAAGGATTTCGACGCGGTCTTCAAGTCCACGTCGCTCCCGTTCACGCTCCGCAAATGCCGTGGACATTTGGGAGCGGCCAGCATTCTGGACGCACATAAAGGCGATTCGAATCGGATCGGTGTCGCTGTGTTCAGTCATTGTATCTGGTGTGTGTGGTTTCTTCGTTCCGCTTCGGTCGGCAGGTCGGCAATTAGTTCGATAACCCGCTGTTCGATCTCTGTACTGATCGCCCATACAGACTCCACGTCAGCATCCGCCGGATCGATGAACCCCCAGTCACGAACGACCACTCCCACTGGAAGGTCATCGACCGACAACGAACACCCCATCAAGGCGACGACATCACACCCCTTGAGGGTCTCGCGGGAGATCTGTGTCGGTGTCCGCGTCGACAGGTCATAGCCTTTCTCCCGCATTACGTCGATTACGGCCGGATAGATCTCCTCTGCTGGGTCCGTCCCACCGCTGAGGATCTCGATATCCGTTCGGTCCTGGATCTGAACTTGGGTTTCAGCGATGGCGGCCGCGATCTGACTTCGACCCGCGTTTTCCACGCAGACGAACGCGAGGCGAAGGGAATCGACGGAGTTTGTCTGGGGAATCATTGGATTGTTTGGGGCTCAATCATCCTCAGGAGTGGGTTCTGAACCAGTTGGGGTGAGCTGTCCGGTCGTGGCGCCACGCCAGTCGAACTTTCGCTGGAAGTACAGCGCGACGTTGACCAGCGCGAGCAGGACGGGAACTTCGATGAGTGGGCCGACGACGGTGGCGAACGCGACGCCGGAGCCAACACCGAACACCGCCACGGCGACGGCGATGGCGAGCTCGAAGTTGTTCGACGCCGCCGTGAAGCCGATCGCCGTCGTCGTCGAGTAGTCTGCGCCGATGCCCCGCCCCATCCCGAAGCTCACCAGGAACATCACGACGAAGTAGATCGTCAGCGGCACCGCAATCAAGAGGACGTCGCCCGGCGAGGCGACGATGGCGCCGCCCTGCGTGGCGAACATCACGATGACGGTGAACAGCAACGCAATGAGCGTCAGCGGATCGATCTTCGGGATGAACTCATCATCGTACCAGGCTTCGCTCTTGACGCGAGTTCCGACATACCGGGTCAGGAAGCCGCCCGCGAACGGAATCCCCAGGAAGATGACGATCGCCTCAAACACCTGCATCGGCGAGATGTCGAAGGTCGTGATCCCGGCCACAAGTGACTCCATGCCGAGCAGCGGCGGGAGGAACAGTGCGAAGAACCAGACGTACACGCCGTAGGTGACGATCTGGAAGAGGCTGTTGAACGCGACGAGGCCGGTGACGTACTCGGTCGAGCCTTCGGCGAGTTCGTTCCAGACCAGAACCATCGCGATACACCGAGCCATCCCGATGAACACGAGCCCGAGGAAGTACTCGGGGCGTGCCGGCAGACCGGGAACGAGGCCGCTGAAGAAGAATACGGCGAGCCCGAACATGAGCGTCGGGCCAATCAGCCAGTTCTGGATGAGACTCAATCCGAGTACCCGCCAGTTGCTGAAGACGGTCCGAAGTTGCGAGTAATCGGCCTTCGCCAGTGGCGGGTACATCATCAGGATAAGCCCGATCTCGACGAGGTGGAAGTCCTGAATCGGTTGGGTTACTGATGGGGCGACGAATCCCAGCCCGACGCCGATCGCCATCGCACCGAAGATCCAGACGGTGAGGTACTTGTCGAGGAAGTCCATCGACCGTGGGTCGCCACAGCTCTCACAGTCGCAATTGGGACCGTGGTCGTGTTCGACGTTACTCATCTGCCACGCTTCCCTCAAGAACGGTAACAAGCGCAACAGCTCGATTGGTAGCCCGATACTTCTTCCAGCGCCCGTCCTTCCAACCCTCGACAAGGTCTGCGTCGACGAGTGCCGAGAGGGCATGGCTGAGACCGCTCTCGGTCACGTCAACGACGGCGTTCAGCTCGCAGACGCAGAGTTCCTCTTGGGCTGCAACGAGGACGCGCACGAGCGTGTAGCGCGTCTCGTTGGACAGCGCCGACAAGACGTCGAGTTCGGCCTCCGCCTGTGCCGTCCCGAGTCCGGCCTCAAGCGTGGAGAGTTCGTCGAGACGGCGCTCGACATCCTCGCTGCGGCACTCCCCGAGTTCGTCATCGAGATACCGCTGTAATCGTTCGGTCGCTTGTGCCATCAGCAATCACTTGACCACTCTCTCAATTAACTATTGCGGAATATTCCTAGCAGAAGATTAACTCACATACTCTATTGGGTCGTTAATGGGAGTCGTTAGTGGGGCGAGTACTCGTGGGTGAGCGAACCAAAGTGTTTATGCTGATGTCTGAACAGAGTTTTAATTGAATCGTTGGTAAACTAGATGCGGTGGTTTGTGACCACGACTCTACCGGCAGCCGGAACGGTAACCGAGGAAACCACATATGATAGAACTCACACTGTACGAAGAGGCGATGTGCTGCTCCACAGGCGTCTGTGGCCCCGATCCCGACGACGAACTCGTCGAGGTCAGTGCCGCACTTGATCAACTCGAAGAGGAATTCGATCTCGAGGTGTCGAGGGCGAATATGCAACACGACATCGACCGATTCCTCGAGACCGAGGCGATCGCCGATCTCGTCGACGAACACGGTCCCTCGATCCTCCCCATTACGGTCCTCGACGACGAGATACTCGCCAAATCGGCGTACCTCTCCTACGACGAGCTCGCGGGCGAGATCCGCGAGCAACAGAACACGCCCCAGGAGGCTTAACCGATGAGTACGGACACTACGCCACGAGAGCTCGTCGAACCGAGCAGTGACGACACAGAATTCGTCTTCTTCAGCGGGAAGGGCGGCGTCGGCAAGAGCACCGTCAGTTGTGCGACTGCGACGTGGCTCGCCGATAACGACTACGAGACGCTACTCGTGACGACTGACCCTGCACCGAACCTCTCGGACATCTTCGGCCAGCAGATCGGCCACGAAGTGACTGAAATCGAAGGCATCGAGAACCTCTCTGCCATCGAGATCGACCCGGACACGGCGGCCGAAGAGTACCGCCAGGAGACCATCGAACCGATGCGCCAGCTGCTCGACGACGAGGAGATCGAGACTGTCGAAGAGCAACTCAACAGTCCTTGCGTCGACGAGATCGCAGCCTTCGACAATTTCGTCGACTTCATGGACAGCCCAGAGTACGACGTGGTGGTTTTTGACACCGCGCCGACCGGACACACCATCCGGCTCATGGAACTGCCCTCCGACTGGAACGCCGAACTCGAGAAGGGCGGCTCGACCTGTATCGGCCCCGCGGCCTCGATGGAGGACAGGAAAGACCAGTACGAGCGAGCCATCGACACGCTCCAGGACACCGAGCGGACGACCTTCGGGTTCGTCGGCAAGCCCGAGGACTCCTCGCTCGACGAGATCGAACGCAGTGCCGCCGACCTCGGCGACCTCGGTATCGAGTCTCAGCTGCTCGTCGTCAACGGCTACCTCCCCGAGTCGGTCTGTGAAGACCCCTTCTTCGAGGGGAAACGCGAGGACGAACAGGCGGCCATCGAACGCGCGGAAACCGAGTTCAACGCCGACGCGATGGCAACCTATCCCCTCCAGCCTGGCGAAATCGCCGGCCTCGACCTGCTGTCGGACGTCGCGGGCGTCATCTACGACGGCGAGAACGCTATCGTCGACGTCGGCTCGGCGACCGACGTCGAGACCGACCAGTCGGTCGACGTCGATGCGCTGGCCGACCCAGAGTCGGTCGCCGACCGAGTGACGCCGGGCGACGACACGCGGTACCTGTTCTTCACCGGGAAGGGCGGCGTCGGCAAGAGCACCATCGCCGCGGCGTCGGCGACGAAGCTCGCGGAGGCGGGCTACGAGACGCTCGTCGTGACCACGGACCCGGCAGCCCACCTCGAGGACATCTTCGGTGAGCCGGTCGGCCACGAACCGACGTCGGTGAGCCAGGCGAACCTCGACGCGGCCCGCATCGACCAGGAGAAGGCCCTCGAAGAGTACCGCACGCAGGTCCTCGACCACGTCACTGAGATGTACGAGGACAAGGAGGACACCCAGATCGATGTCGACACCGCGATCGCGAACGTCGAGGAGGAACTGGAGTCGCCGTGTGCCGAGGAGATGGCGGCGCTCGAGAAGTTCGTGAGCTACTTCGAGGAAGACGGCTACGACGTGGTGGTCTTCGACACCGCGCCGACGGGGCACACGCTCCGCCTGCTGGAGTTGCCCTCCGACTGGAAGGGATTTATGGACCTCGGCTCGCTGACGAAGGGTGCCGCCCCAGCGAAGGGCGACCAGTACGACGAGGTCATCGAGACGATGCAAGACCCTGAACGGAGTTCGTTCGCGTTCGTCATGTATCCTGAGTACACGCCCATGATGGAGGCGTACCGCGCGGCCGAGGACCTCGAAGACCAGGTCGGTATCGAGACAGCGTTCGTCGTCGCGAACTACCTGCTCCCCGAGGAATACGGCGACAACGCGTTCTTCGCGAACCGGCGGGCACAGCAGGAGAACTACCTCGATGAGATCAAGGACCGCTTTGAGACGCCAATGATGCTCGCACCACTGCGCCGGGACGAGCCAGTCGGACTCGAGGAACTGAGCTCGTTCGGCGACGAGATCACTGGCTTGTCAGCTCTCCCGAAGAAGGAACCGGAGGTGACGATCTCATGAGTAAAGTTCGCTCGGACGAGGAGCCAGTCGAAGCGTCGTTCCAGACGTTCGTCGAAATGCTCACCGATTCCGAAACCTATCAGGAGTTCACGGCAGCCAGCCGAGCCCTCGAGAACGACTCGGAAGCGACGGCACTCCTCGAGGAGTACCGGGAAAAACAGCAACGGATGCAACGCGATGGATACGATCAGTCGCTGCTGAGCGAGCTGCGAGAGCTCAAATCGGAGATGGCGGACAACGAGACCATCCAGCGACACAAGGACGCACAGGAGACGCTCGTCGATCTGCTCCAGGAGACGAACGACGCGATCAGTGAGCAGATCGGCCGCAAGTTCGCCCGGTCAACTGGAGGTGGGTGCTGTTGAGCGCGACCGACGAGGAAGTACTGGCCGCTGCCGAAGCGTTCGGCGAGGAACTGGCAGAGAGTCAGCCTGACGGAGCGTCATCTGAGTTCGAGACGATGCTCAAAGAGTACAACGACGCGATTAGCGAAGCGACTGGCCTGAACTACGGGAGCGTCTGTAGTACCGACGACTGCTGCTGACTATTCCCATGTAGAGGCCGGTACTCGTCCGGCGCTTGTATGCGGATATATATTCTTCGTGATAGCACATTCGACGGGTGGTTTCAGCGCTGAAAGGTACTTCGTACCAGGGTACTGGCATCTTATGGGGGCCGTCCACGTAGTGGTTCCTGTGATACTCCGATGACAAGCGTCGAAGTCGAATACTGTGACCCGTGTGGCTTCATCGACCGCGCAACGGAAACGCAGACACAGATTCTGGAGTCGTGTGGCGAAACAGTGGACGGCGTCGAACTGGTCCCCGGCGAGGACGGCATCTTCGAAGTTCGAGTCGACGACGTTGTCGTCTTCGACGTCGACGAGATCGAGTACGACCTCACGACAATTATGGAGGGTGTGTGTGGGCAACTCTCTGACTGTGACTGTGATCCCCGCGAACTCGTCGACGAGGTTCCCGATTCGAATGATTGCAGTCCTGGGTGTTGTTGAGTTCGCTCTATACAGATGAGCAAGACTCGTGTCGATGATTTCGACCAAGCTATTTGTCGAGGAACCCACCCGGACGTCGAGACAGCGTGCCCACATCTCGTGGCCGGCCAGGACGGAACGGGTCGTGCAGTTGTTGATAGACTCGCTCGGCTCGAGACGAAAGCACTCGAAGCCGCGACTGGTGCCAAGCAATTCAAGTGCGAACATTGTGGCTGTCCACTCGCGAACCTGGAGGGAATGAATCTCGCTCCTGATGAGTGTCCCCGCCTACAGATTCACGACGGGTGAGCGCGACAGCTGACAGAGGCCACTGACGATACTTTCGAGTGTTTGCACGCCCATTAGCGGGTATGAAGACGACCGACGTGTCTGATTGGCAGCAGTCGTGGCACCAACTGCGAGAGATTCTCGGCTCGAAGTGGGCGTTTCACGCCTTGCGGTTGCTTTCGGATCGACAATACGGGTTCAACGAGATGCAGCGCTCCATCGACGGCGTGACGGCGACGATGCTCTCACGACGACTGAAAGAGCTACAGTGTCACGGCTTCGTCGAGAAGCACGTCGAAGCGACGACGCCGCCCTCGACGACGTACGAACTGACCGAGAATGGGGACGCATTCGTCGAACTCCTCGAAGAGATGGAAGGAATGATTGGTCTTGCGGAGTGCTCCGACGGAAGCGAGTGTGCAACCACGGACGAGTCGTCGAAATGTGCGACAGTTCAGTAGTTCAATATCGAGATCAGACGGTTCTCGATCGGTTTGATGATTCGTAGGGGTTCGGTTAATTCGCCTGCAAGAATGCTTGAGTAGTCGAACCCAGCAGTACTCGAAGTGAGTCAGACGTCGCGAGGTGGTCTCCGGGCCTCGATGGTTGCAGATACGAGGTAGTCACCGAGGTCCCGGTTCGCATCCCAGTCACTGATGAACTCGGTACTCTCGTCCTTGGGCTCTATCTCGATTGCTTCGAAGCCGGCACTGTCGAGCATCGCTCCGAGGGCGTCGACCGTTGAGGCCCCAGCGACGCAGCCAGTCAGCGAGTCCGGATCCATCTTAACATCGTCCGGGAACGGCACGGTTTGGACGACGTCTGAAATGGCGAGGCGGCCGCCGGGCTTGAGGACCCGGTAGGCGTCATCAAACACGCGCTGTTTTTCCGGGGCGAGATTGACGACGCAGTTCGAGATGACGACGTCGACGGTTGCGTCAGCAACGGGGAGATGACTAATCTCGCCGAGACGAAACTCGACGTTGTCGGCGTCGTTCTTCGTCACGTTCTCTCTCGCTTTTGAGACCATCTCCGGGGTCATGTCGACACCGATGACGTGTCCGTCCGGGTCAACCTCCTGTGCAGCGAGGAAGCAGTCGAAGCCCGCACCGGAGCCAAGGTCGAGCACTATCTCGCCGGGCGTCATCTCGGCGAACGCTTTCGGGTTTCCACACCCGAGGCCGAGGTCCGCACCGTCGGCGACCGACGCGACGTCGTCCGCGTCGTAGCCGAGGCGTTCGCTCCCGGTCGCGTCCGTGTCGCCGTCACAGCACCCACCGTCGTCGGTGACATCGATGCCGACATCGCCACAGCAGTCTTGGTCATCCGAAGCGATAGTCCCGTAGCGTTCGCGCACCATCTGACGAGTCTCCTCGGGATCGGGGTCACCGGTCGCTGTCTCAGTATCGTTACTCATAGGTTCCTCGCAGGTCGTCGAGCGTTTCGAGGAGGGCTGAGGTCGTTTCAGTCGTTTCGTAGTACCGCCAAGACCCCTCCTTGCGGCGCGTGACCAATTGTGCGGTGTACAAGCGAGAGAGTGCTTGGCTGACGGCACTTTGACTGACGCCGACTGCGGCTTCGAGATCACAGACGCAGACGCCGTCGTCGGCGTTCGCGATTCGGCGAAGCAGCTCGTATCGCGTGTCGTTCCCCATCGCGGTCAGCACTTGGAGATCCGTCGCCATCGTATCTGAGTCAACATCACCGGGCGGTGCACAGCAGGGAGCAGTCCCTTCCGCGGTTCCGTCAACGATCGCGTCCTCTACCATATCAGGTTCAGCTTATACAAGCAAATACTAATATGTTTTCCTCGACGGAACCATTCGCAACTGTAGAATCATCTTAGACCCTCGGTGTAGCCTCAACACCACCGATTTGAATCCCGAATCAGTGCGCTAGAAAGACGAGTACATCGACGAAACTGTCTGAAGTAAAATCCACGTTCGGGATTATGTGTGCTGAATGCGTATGCATTGAGAGCTCCAGTCTCAACTTCTGTCAGTCCTCGTTCTGCGCGAGGTCATTCGTCTCCGAGTTCCGAAAGCCGAGCCTGAATTTCCCCAGAATCCGCATCAGAGAGTGCCTCAACACCGAACTGGACGAGTAGCGGGTAGAAGTGTCGGTTCTTCTTGAACTCGTCCTGCCCCGCCTTGCGGAGCTTCAGCTGGGACTCGAGGTAGGTATCCTCCATCTCGTCGAGGATATCGTCGGGAATGTAGATCGTCCGCCCATTCCACTCGTCCTTGATGTTCGTCTTCGTTTTGCTCGTTTCTTTCGTTTCACTCGTTGAAGTCGATTCGGTCGTTTCGGTCGATGAACTGGTTTCCACCGTTTCACTCACCTCACTCGTTTCGCTGGAATCGACCTCATCGTCCTCCTCTTCGTAGTTGCCCTCGATGCCGGAAGCATCACCCCAGCCGTCGGTCATGCTTCCACCTCCTCAGGTGCGGTCTTCTCAAACGTCTCGTCGAACAGGTCGGCGATCTCGTTGAACAGGTCGCGTGCATCCTCGACGCGCTGGTTCTCCTTGCCGAAGCCGAAGACGGACACACCCTCGCCAATCGACTGAGAGAGGTCGGTCCGCTTCGGGATCTCGAACACTGGGAGGGAGTACGCCGACTTGATCTCCTCGATAGTGTCACGGTGCTCGGCGTTCTGCTCGACACGGTTACAGACGATGGCGAGCCGATTGATGTCTCCGTACGCCTGTTCGAGGGAACTCAGCTGCTTCGCGAAAATCTGGAGGCTGTTGGCGTTTAGCTTCTCGGGAATGACGGGGATGACGACGTTGCCGGTCGCGACCAGGGCGTTGTCGGTGAGGACGTTCAGGGATGGCGGCGTGTCGACAATGATGTAGTCGTAGTCCTTGTCGAGCTCGTCGAGAGTCATCTCCAACCGCTCGCGACTCTTCGGCGCCTCAAGCAGGGTCTGGATGTTCTTGTTGTTCGCGAGCTTCTCGCTGGCGGGGAGGATGTCGAATTCCTCGTGCTCGACGATGATGTCGTTCACCGACTCCATCTGGTCGAAGTCGAGGACGTCGAACAGCGTCGTACGGTCGGTGTCGTAGTACAGATCGTTGTAGCCAAGCGAGCAGGTGAGCCCCCCGTGGTAGTCGATATCGACCAGGAGGACATCGTGACCTCGGGCGGCGAGTGCGCCGCCAGTATGAATGACGTCGGTTGTCTTCCCCGCGCCTCCCTTCTGATTCGCCACCGTGATTCGTGCGGTATTGGTGTCGGTCATTATCTTCGTTTCTCTCGTTGTGTTCGTTTCGTTCGTTTTGGTCGTTCTGTTCGTTTGGTTCGGTGAGGGTGTTTCACTCGGTGAGAGGAATACTACGATGTTAAAACCAATTGTTCGTTTCGCTCGTTGAGGCAAACACTATCGTTGCCATCAATGCATTCGTTCTATTCGTTACGTTCGTTTCACTCGTTCTGTTCATCGAGTACAAGCC